>NZ_JBQLZL010000038.1:0-69887 GCF_052168255.1 Almyronema sp.
GCCAGCGAGCGGGGGGGAGGGGGGGGGAGGAGGGGGTGGGGGAGAGAGGAGGGGGGGGGTGGGGGAGATAGGGGAGATAGGGGAAGGGTTTGGTTTTTAGGTAGTTCTGGTTTAATGTTTGAAGCGCTCTGGAGTCTGTGGCGGGACTTGGGCATATCCGAATTGTTGTGTGTCAGAGTGGGCAACTTATCCACGCATTCTCTTGAGCTTAAAACGCAACCCGAAGGATCACACTCAAAAACCCACTCCCCCCATCCTCCTATCTCCCCTCTCCCCCCCTTATCTCCCCTATCTCCCCGCACCCCCACTCCTCACTCTCGCAACTGCCCGTAGAGGGCGATCGCCGTACGCCACACTAAATAGCCCTGGTCGTTTAAATGCAGGCCATCGGTGGTCAAGTCGGGGCGTAGTCGGCCTTCGGTATCGGCAAAGAGGGGATAAAGATTGAGGTAGTCGGCATTGTTGTCAGCGGCGATTTCTGCCAGGTTTTGGTTCAGCTCTCGTATGCGGCTATTGGGTAACACCAAAAGGCGATCGCGTCCTTGCCAGGTGGATTGTTCGGCACTGTGCGGCAAAATCGACTGGACAATGATTTGCGTTTGCGGATGTGCCCAGCGCAGATACTCAACAAGCTGGCGATAATTGCTGAGGATTTCGGCGTCTTGTTTGCCCCAAATTAAGTCGTTGATGCCAATCATTAAAAAAATTACCTGGGGCTGAGTGCGATCGAGCAAATTAGCTCGCTCTAGCAAGCCTGCGGTCGTCTCGCCAGAAATGCCTTGGTTGAGCCAGGTTTGGTCAGAGGGCAGCAACTCTAAGGGAAACCAAAGACTGATCGAATCTCCTAGCAGCACCGCCAAGTTTTCTGGCTGTTGCAGGGCGATCGCATCTGCTTCTTGCGCCAGCAATGACACCCACTGCTGATAGTTAAGCTGTTGGCGTTCGCCAAGCTGTGGCTCAAAAGGTGTCTCAGCGGCAGTATCTACGACTGAGGCATTGGCTTGGGGTAAAACAGGTGGGCGATCGCTAGGCGGCGAGGAATGGCGCGATAACAGCAAGACAGCAACAAACAATAGCCCGTTTATCGACAAAGATAGAACGGCCCAAGCTGGCACGGCTGGCAATAGTCGAAAAAAATCCCGCACAGCGATCACGAAGGGGGGGACGGCTCAGATCTTAAACGGATTTAACCGATTCAGTACAGAGCCACTGCAAAAACTTTGGCAAAAATTTTGACACCCTGTCTTTTGAATTTGATTAGGCGATCGTGGTAACGTCCTGCTTATCACTGAAGCTGACTTCAGTGCTCTAAAGGTTGCGCCTCTGTCGGTTTCCGCAGAGGCTTTTTCGTGACGTCTATTAAGAAATCTCTTTTTTCAATCGGAGTAAATCAACTTATCCGAACAAGATTGAAGTTTAGCCGACTTCGCAAAATTCTTCGTTCAAAGTTTCTAAGCTTTAAACAGATACTGTTCTTGCTATTGAGTGTTCGCCGCTGAAAGGCCAGTTTTAACCTCAATTGGCACGCTCTAGCTAGGGCTGATAGCTTATCTTTTAGGAGCTAAGAATTATGAAAAATATGGTCTGGACACCCAACGCAGAAAAAGACCAAAAGGCTAACCAGTATTTAGAAGAAATCAATCACGCTCCTTACGAAGTTATTTTCGCAATGGGGATTGCCCTTTTTTGTCTATTTACATTGATCGTGTTAGTAGGTATTTTCTAGGCCGCTGTCAATCAAGCAATCCCCCTTTCCGGCGGCTAAGGCGGCGAGGTTTTGCCACTCTATAGCTGTAGCCATTAGGGTTAAGTCTCTTAAACTGCTGAAAGCCGCTAGCGGTGGAAGAAAAGGTCTTCTTGCCTTTTGCGGCAAGAGGATTGAGCGGCTGTAAGCATTCTGCTTCGATCAACTAACTCCGCACCTGTAGCGCCCCCTGCATGGCGGTTGGCATACATTATTCATCATGCAGAAAAAGATTAAGCCTCTGATTTGGGTAGCCAGCCTTTAATTTCAGCATCTGTTAAGGGGCGCTCTAACTTGATATATTCTGCCTGTGACGCTTGCAAAATATGATGCATCTGAACGGGTTCGTCAGCGTCCGCTGCTAAAAAAGCGGCGTTGAGGGCAATATTGCGGATATTACCGCCTGAGACGCTGAGTTTGGCCAACTTGTCATACAGCAAATCTTGCAACGGTGTTTGCGGCGGAAAGATGCGTCGCCAAATTTCGGCTCGCTGCTTGGCATCGGGAAAGGGAAACTGCACAATGAAGCGAATGCGACGCAGAAATGCTTGATCTAACGAGCTTTTGAGGTTAGTCGTGAGAATCGCTAAACCTCGATACGCTTCAATTCGCTGGAGTAAGTAGGCAACTTCCATATTGGCGTAGCGATCGTGCGAATCTTTGACCTCCGATCGCTTACCAAAAAGGGCATCAGCCTCATCAAACAGCAAAATAGCGCCTCCTGTTTCTGCCGCATCAAAAATCCGACGCAGATTTTTTTCGGTTTCACCAATGTATTTGCTAACAACGGTGCTGAGATCAACCCGGTAGAGATCTAGCTTTAGGTCATTGGCTAAAACTTCTGCTGCCAGCGTTTTGCCCGTGCCGCTAGGCCCTGCAAACAAGGTGCTAATCCCTAAACCCCGGCTCCCTTTGCGACCAAACCCCCAGTGTTCATAAACTTTAGTGCGTTGACGCACATGAGCTGCGATTGTGTGCAGCACTTGCAGTTCCTTTTCTGGCAGCACCAGATCTAGCCAGTCGGCGCTGGGGGGAATGGCCTGGGCTAGTTCGTCTAAGCGGGGACGCGCCTGGGTTAAACAGGCTTCCCAAAGCAGGGCAGGTAGCCGAGCGGGGTTGCTGTCTTCTGGGGGATGGGTGGCGGTGTCTGGGCTGGAAAGGGAGGCGATTTTGGTCGTTGCGGGCGGGTGTTTCCAGCCGTTTTCTGCTGCTTCTATGCGGCCAGCGCCGAGTAAGCGCTTTGTCCTTTCGCAGGCAGACTGAATGCTAGCAGGCGACAAATTGAAATAGGTCACCAGCATGTCAATATGACCGTTGAGTTCGGTGGCCGTTTTACCTAAATGGAGTTGCCAGAGGGCACGCTGCTCTTGATGGGTAGGGGCGGCGATGGAGAAGGTAATCAGCGATCGCTGACGCTGAGCACGGCGATCGCGGCTGAGCACAATGACCGGACACTGGAGGCTATCGATCAGACGATGAATGGCACTGTTTTGCTGGGTTGCCCCTGCTTCTACCGTACTATCGGCGCTGCTAAGGGCACTACAGTCAAGCACCAAAATGCTATCGGTCAAGAGGGCTTCTCGCTCACAAAGCACCTTAATCAGATTGAATTGCCCCAGTTCAGTCGGTAACACGTCTGCTGCAATCAACAGCCCTTGCCGTTGCATTTGGCGACAAGCCGCTAGGGCGATGGCGCGTTGGGTCGTCTCATCGCTACCGTAGAGCTGAATTGCTGGTGCCTGTTTATCGGTAGCTTGCCAGCCGACATAAGCCACTTGCTCGGCGATCGCCTGATAAGAAGGGGGCAAAGCTTCAAATTCTGTACCTATCGCTTCTAGCGGCGTCAAAATTCCCTTGAGCCGCATATCTGTATATTTGATGCCCAAAAGAAAATGCAAAATCCGTTCGTCGATGCGCAAGGGGCTGTAAGTGAGGGCATTGCCGCCGCCAACTTCAACGATGTGCCAATAGCGGAGAGCGCTTTCGGGAGTCAGCGCCCACCAATGGGGTGACGGAAAAATCGACAGTGCCAGACTGTAGGTGGGATAGCCTTGTTGAGGGTCACCTTGCACAGAAGCGCACAAGGGCATCACCACCGGATTTAGCTCAACCCCTGCGCAGAGCAAAAGAATATCTCGCTCGAAACGAGACAAGCCGAACAGGGAGCAAAGCTGATCGAGGGCAGTAGCTGGCTGTAGGGAAGGGGGATCCGCAGGAATCTCAGTGGCTTCAGCCGGACGAGCCTTACGTTCTAAATAGGCGATCACCTGAGCGATCGCTTGCATCAGGTAGCGGTGATTAGCTTCGCGCCAGCGCTCTAGTGAAGTGGCCGTCATTCACTTATCCCGCCACACCTCGAATTAAGTCTTGCAAATAAACCAGCGCTTCCGGCGGTGGCAACAGCACAACCTTACCCTGCCGCAAAATTTCATACTGGCCGCGATGGTAGCCATGCCCAGCAATTAACCCCATCTCTACAGCCTGATTGCCCAATTCAGTCAACTGGTTAACGCTCATCCCTTCTAGCTCTAGGTTGAGCCGCTGCTTAATGTAGTCATCTTGTACCATGTGTGCATCCTCAACGAATTGTAATTCTGGGGCCAATAAACCAATTTTCGGTGGGGCTACCGGGGGTGTTGTCAATTTCAAGCTGACTTTCAGCCCCGTCAATCTGCAAGCGAACCAGATAATCGCCCGCTTCTACTTCTTTAAAGGGAATCGCGATCGCCTGACTTTCTGTCGTTCGCGGATCGGCCTCAAAGGAATAGTCTCTAGGTGCTTCAGTAGACCACTCGTTGAGAAAAACAACCACTCGCTGCTCGGCTCCCACCGTCAAGTTCACCTCAATCCAAAGACGACCCGAACGCGGTTCATCAATAGGGTCTTCGACCACTTCTACCTCCACCTGCGTGACTACCGGGCGCAGCACAAAAGGAGCCGCATTAGACTCTACCCCCCGTCGAGGGCTTTGCCCACGCGTCGTTGCTGGCGGATGAAACACCTGGAGGCTCTGCACACCTGCTCGAATCGCAGCCATGGGTACATCTGCCAAAGCCAGTTGAATTTCGGTGGCGGTGACTTGAGTGGGCGTCACGTTGACACCGCACACTCTAACCTGAGTAGCCTCGTCACCCTTGAGATTTTTGCCACGCAGAATTAAATTGCTATCGAGCAAAATTGGGTCGTAGCGCCCGCTAGCAGCTAGCACCTGTTCTACGGCTGGCTGGTTGAAATAGGGAGCCAAACTACCCGTCCGGCGATCGCGCACGGGTAACGCCCGCCGCGCCGTTCTGTCGCCTTCAATCAGCACTACCATCACTTTGTAGGCAATTGATAGAACATAGGGCGTTTGGAAGAAAACGGTCCAGCTTTTAGACAAATCTTCCAGGTTGAGATCCAGCGGCATAACGGTAATTTGCTGGATCTGATCGGCCAAGCGCGAATCTTGTAAAAAGCTCAGGGTAGAATCTTCGCAAGCATCGCGGATAATTTCCGCCGGAATCATACGGTAATCATTGAGGGTGCTGACCACGCTGCCCAACAACCGTTGAGGCGCTAATTCAGTGTCGTTGCCATAAAAGCTCAGCATGTAATACAAATCTAGAGCCGCCTGCCGCTTTACCGGGTTTCCCCGACTGCGAAACGGAGTGGCATCAATATTGTTGAGGGCTGGATTGGTGATGATTTGATAGAGAAAAATATTAACACCCGTTTCCGGGGTGCCGTTGCCGATGTCGCTAGGACGCACGGTTGTTACCCGCGCACCTTCTACATCTAGCTGTACAGCCGCTTGCAGCGTTCTTTGTAGCGTTGCGGTAACGGTAGCGATCGCCAGATAATTACTCATAATCTCCAAAAGAACCGTGACAAGACTCAAACCTCCGCCCCGATCCGCAAGGGCAAGGCTGGTCTGAGGCAACCTGGGCGAACAGGGTATTAAAACGAGGCAGTCGATCAAAGTACCCGTGGGGCGGTGTCTTGTCTGTCAGTAAATGGGGGGGGTGGGCAAAACTGCATAACCAGGTATGGCTGGTCTGTAGCGTCGCGGCCAGTGGCTCGATCGCTGGGGCAAAAGGATACACCTGGCTTAACTGCTGGGCTTGGGCTTGCAGCTCTGATAGCGATCGCTCATCTGTCTGAAACCCTAGCAAAATTGTGTTGCCATTTGCCAAAGCGCAAACATAGCTTTGAGAAAATACCTGGCTAAACGTATAAACCTTGTCAGCCAAATAGGGATCGAGAGCGGGCAGGTTAACGGCGATCGCCCCCGCTGCGCTCAACCGTCTCTGGCAAAGCTGATAAAAGTCCGCTGTTGCTAGAGCATAGGGGGTATAGCCATTACCCAAAGCCACATTCACCAAAATTAAATCATAGGCATCTGTTGCTGCCGTTAAATAAGCCCGTCCATCTGCCAAATGCAGCCGCAGCCGCTCATCAGGCCGCAAGCCAAAAAACTGCTGGCTCACCTGCAAGAGCAAAGGTTCAATCTCAGCGCACTCAAGCGTCACCGTTGGCAAGCTCCGATGCAACACAAATGCCAATCGGCCTCCCCCTAGCCCAGCCAGATAGATCCGACGCGGCTGTGGAACGCCGACTAGCCCAAGCAGTAAAGCTTGGGTAGACACGGCGGTAAGCTGAAAAGGTTGCTCAAGATCCCACTCTGACTGCAGCAGTTGAGACGATAAACTGCTTTGATCCAGCAATACTAGCTGAATGCGCGACCCCCTTTTAATCACCTGCACCAAATGCACCCCGCTTGGCTCACACAGCAGCGTCCCCTGTGGCTGAGCTTGCAGCCATTTTAGGGTGTGATCCAGGTCAGAATGGGCGGCAAGCATGGGCAAACAGTCAAACCTCAACGTGTTAGGCGGCGACCAACCCAAGCTTTAGCGCTTTTACAATCGCCTGAGTCCGGCTGCTAACCTCAAGCTTTTCAAAAATTCCTGTGAGGTGGGCTTTAACGGTAGCGACTGTGATGTGTAGACGTTTAGCGATCGCGTCGTTAGAGGCACCTTGCACCAGCCAGTGCAGCACCTCTTGCTCACGCTCAGTCAGGTGAACAGTCGCTTTCGCCAGCATCGTCCGCCCGCTGTAAAAGTGAAATAGCCGAAAGAAGCGAGTAGCCACCTCAGCCGAAAGATAAATCTGATCCTGCATAACAGTGGCGATCGCCTGCGAGAGTTGGTGGGCCAGCCGATCCTTAAAAACATAACCACAAGCCCCAGCCTGCATCGCCCGAAACACCCACTCATCTTCTTGATGAGCCGACAAGACCAGCACCCGGCTGGGTTGTCTGAGCTGCCGCTGCTGCACCAGAAATGTAACCCCGTCATTTTGAGTCAGCTCCATGTCGAGCAAGACCAGTTGGGGCTGCTGCTCTTGTACCAGTTGCAAGCCTTGCTCAACCGACGCCGCGTGGCCGACTACGCAGCAAGAGAGGGAGCCGGTTGTGTGATAAAAACCCAACAGCGTTTCTAATCCATGTCGGAACTGATGATTATCATCAACCAGCAAAACAGAAATCTTCTGTGTGGCTGGCTTGGGCAAACACTCTACTGACATCATCCCCAATGGCTCCCAATGATCTGACTGTGTGTATAAGGGTCATCGTCGCAGGCAACATTTATGGTAGTCGTGGCAGGCTAATACAAAATTGTGCTCCTCCTGACGGTAAGTTATCAGCCCAAATACGTCCCTGGTGCTGTTGGACAATTTGACGCGCGATCGCAAGTCCTAGCCCAGTACCACCGCTGCGTCGCGAATAAAAGGGTTTAAATATTTCTTTCAAATCCAGCTCAGACAATCCCGTGCCTTGGTCACAAATCTCAATCAAAATTTCCCGCTGAAAGTCTGCCCAGCAGCAAGTGATCGTGCCTGAGCAAGGACTAAAGTAAATGGCATTACTCAATAAATTGTGAAAAACCTGCTTCATCTGCCAGGCGTCCATTTCAATTGCTAGCGCCGCTTCCGGATAAACAACGGCTAACTGCTTTTGCTCAATCCAGGGTTTTAGCCCTTCTAAGCTCTCTTCTAAAAGCTGCCGCACATCCTGCTCCTGCATCTCAAGCTGGGCGGCTCGACTATACTGCCGCATTTGCTTGAGGCTGTGGCCAATCTCAGCAATTGTGATCTGAATTTGCCGTACCTGCTGCTGCTGCTCTGGTTGGCTCAAACTTTGATAGAGCAAATCTGCATACAGCCCCACCAAAGCCAGCGGATTACGCAGTTGATGTTCAGTGCGCTGGAGCATCTCTTGCAAAAGCTGTAGCTGAGACGACTGAGGCGCTGGCTGGCGCTGTAAAGCCCAAGCCAGCAAACGAGTCTGCTGTTCGATACAAAACTGTTGCAACCCCGTCAATGGGTGCTTAGCCCAAACCAACAAATAGTGAGGCGAATCCGGTGCATAACCGCAGAAATAAGTGACCAGTTCAGTTTGCGGCAAATCTAACTGGCTAACCTGCATCGGCACAAATGGCATTTGCAGCCAATCTTCTGACTCCAGATAAGCTAGCGTTGCCGCGTCAAAACAGCATTCTCCTTGCCAGTAGCGAGCCACCGCTTGATAGTCACCAGCCACTCCTCCTCGAAAAATGCCCCATATCGCCACCACAGGAAGCTGATCAAACAGCTGATCCACAAATTGCTGACAGATAGTTTCTAAGTCGGCTGGCTCACGACTGAGATCGAGTAAGGGAAGGGCTGAAAGTAAAGTGTTTTTAACCTGAGACTGCATTGCGATCGCAAATTGTTAAGAAATGGAAAATTCTTGAAAAAATTGCCAGTTCAGCAGCTTGAGTCAGTGAAAAAGATTGATTGGGCTAGCAATGAAGAGAATGGCTTGCTATCAAGAAAAAATGCTAAACCTGCCTTTGCTAGAGAACTGAACGCTTCTTGGCTCCTGATTAAACGCTAAAAACATCCAGCATTTAACGAAATTTAAAGAGCCAGATAGAACCATAGATTAGTTACTTGAGATGAGCCTATTCTATTCACACCTCGTAATCTGCCACACGGACTTTATACAAAGACTTCACAATAAACAAGCGATAAAACCGGGAAAAACTCGGGATTTTTACCAAGCCTTGAAATCTCGACCAAAGTCTAATGACCAAGTTCTGGCCCGCTGCCTAAGGTTAGGATGTGTTTCGACGCCCTAACGCCTTATGATTCCGGCTGTCGCCCAGACACTTGCGGAGGTTCTTACCAGTCGAACTTCCCTCATCAGCAAGGAACAAATTTATTTCAACCATCCCCAGGTTAATCAAGACGCCTGCCCTGCTGTTAGTCTCTATTGCTATCACATTCAGCCGGGAGGCAGAGAATCTGCGGCTCAGTCTAGTTTGGCTGAATTCGAAGGGGGTCTTTATCAATGGCTTGACCTGCTTTTTCTGATCAGCGTTTCAGATTTTACGGCGTTAGGAGAGCAGCGGTTGCTCTCAGAGATTCTACTGCTGTTTTTAGACTGCCCATATTTACCAGAGGAGGCGTTAACGTCTCAACTGCGAGGGCGGGCTTCGATGCCAATCCAGGTATCGACTAAGAGCGTTCTGGATGCTATCACGCTGTGGAAAGCGCTTGGCGTGCCTTTGCGTCCGGCGGTTCATCTGACGGTTACTGTCCCTTTAGGGCAGCGATCACCCATCTCGTATAGCGCATCACAGGCGATCGCAGAGGTGACACCCCGCCCGGGTAGCCCCTTACCAGAACCTTTAATTCTGGTTCCTTAACCATTGCCAGCAATGGACTTGTACCGCTTATTAAACCCACTGGGTCAGGAGGATAGGAAAGCATGGCATTAGATTATTTTGCCCCTGGGGTCTACGTCGAAGAGGTTGATCGTGGTAGTCGCCCTATTGAAGGCGTCAGCATGAGTGTAGCCGGGTTTATCGGCTTCACCGAAGACGTTCGGGGTGATGCTGAACTCTTCAAACCCATGATGGTGACAAACTGGAGCCAGTACCTAGAGTATTTCTCCAGACCAGCCTCCGATGGATTTACCGATTTTGACGCTTACTTACCCTTTGCGGTACAAGGCTGGTTTCAAAATGGTGGCGGACGTTGCTGGGTCGTTAGTATCGGCACCAAGCTTCCGGGTTCGCAACCCCCTTCAGCCGAAGAAACCGCTACCAAGGTGCTGACGCCTGGTGGCAAGCCCTCTTTGAGCTTTAACCTACAATTGCCAGAAGGCGGTAGTGCGCCAGCTTTACCTGCAAGCAGCGACAGCCGCATCCTGATTCAGGTGACTGAAAGCACCCCCAAGCTTGAAGAAGATCCAGATGAAGACTCTGTGCTACCGCTAGATACAGGAGAATTTTTTACCGTTAGCGTGCAGCAGGGAGGCCAAGAAGTTGAACGCTACGAACACCTGACGATGAATCCTGAGGTCGATACCGCGATCGCTGACTATGCGATAACCGCACTAGAGGAATCAGAATATATTCAAATCGCTGATATCTCGCAAAACGGCCAGCCCCTCTCGCGACGACCTGCCAACGGTTATTACGAAGTCGCTCCACCGCCTTACATTGCCCCACCCGATCGCCTGCCCCGCGACGTGCAAGGCATGCGTGACGATCGCGAAGGGTTACAAGGTCTTTTTGAAATTGATGAAGTCGCCATGGTGGCTTGCCCTGACCTGATGCGAGCCTATCAAGAAGGGCTGCTCGACCTCGATCAGGTACACGGCATCATGGAAATGATGCTAACGCTGTGCGAAAACTCTTTCCCTGGCCCCGCCTACCGCATGGCTGTTTTAGATTTGCCCCCCGTTAAGCTCGGCAAAAATGACAATCAGGCAGTGCCCCCGCAAGAGCAAAAGCCCCAGCACGCTGCTCAATGGCTTAGAACCTTTAACCGTCGTTCCATGTTTGGGGCGCTTTACTATCCCTGGATCCAGGTTGCCAATCCCCGCAATGGCGGTCGCCCCCTGATGGTGCCTCCCTGCGGACATATGATGGGTATCTGGTGCCGCACCGATGAGTCGCGTGGCGTTTTCAAGGCTCCAGCCAACGAAACTCCTAGAGGGGTGACTGGTTTAGCCTACGAAACCAACATGCGAGAGCAAGAACTGCTCAACCCGTTGGGCATCAACTGTATCCGCAACTTTGCTAATTACAATCGGGGTATCAAAGTGTGGGGCGCTCGTACCCTGGTTGAACCCGACAATATTCAGTGGCGCTATATCAGTGTGCGCCGTTTGCTGAGCTACATTGAAAAATCCATCGAAATTGGTACCCAGTGGGTTGTCTTCGAACCCAACGACATGGATCTGTGGGAGCGGGTAAAGCGTACGGTTAGCAACTTCTTAGAGCGCTTATGGCGAGAAGGAGCTTTATTTGGCGGTGCCCCCTCCGAGGCGTTTTATGTGAAGTGTGACGGCGAACTCAACACCCATGAAACGATGATGATGGGTCGTCTATACGTTGAAGTAGGTGTTTGCCCTGTCCGTCCGGCTGAATTTGTCATCTTCCGCATTAGCCAGTGGGCACCCAACCAATAAGTAGCCAATTTGTCTAGCGGCTGTATCGCCCTTGGGCGTGATACACCAACCCCTTGATAACGGTGCGTTTGGCACCCGCCTGACGCACCTTACGACTCAATTTGACCTGTCGCTGTGCCTGAGGAGCAGTAACTATGGCTGAACTAAGACCGATCCCAACTAGTCGATTCTACGTAGAATTTGACGGCCTCACCGAAAAAATGATCAAAAGCGTCACTGAGGTTACTTTTACCGGGCAAACGGCTGGTCACGAAAAGCCGCTGGCCTCAACTAAAAGTGGCAAAACCATGTGGCAGTCTACTTCAGCAGGCTTTGAAGAGAATCCTAACTTCACGATTGAAACCTTTCTCTGTGAGGGTGACCTCGACTGGTATAACTGGATGAAGGCAACGATGCCCAAGAGTGAAGGGGGCGACGGTAAGTGGTCTGAAAACCGCAAAAATGGCTCCATTGTCGGTTACGACGCGGGTGACCAGGAAATTTTGCGCTGGAACATTACCAACGCCTGGATCAAATCCTATAAAGTTTCTGACCTCGCGGCTGATAGCAAAGACTTAGCGACTGAAACGTTTGAAATGGTTTGCGAACAAATCAACCGCACCAAGTAATTAAACGTTAGCCAAAAGCCTAAATCAATGATAGGAGCGCTGCCATGCCAGACAGTAATGATTTCAATGTATTAGCTTGCTCTAAGTTTTATGTATCTTTTGATGGCCTTGAAGATCTGTTAGTCAAAAAAGTTAGCGGCATCGAAATCAAATTGGCGACCGCCGGAGATACGAAGCCCTTTGGCGTTAGCAAAGGCGGCAAGAGCACCATGCAAGCTACCGTAACGGGTATCGAAAACGGCAAAATCACTATTGAATATGTGGATACCGTCGAAGACGATCGCCTGATGAAATGGTACGAAGACTTTCACTCTGAGCCGATTAAGGGAGGGGGGTCAGCCGCTAAAGGTCAGCTCAAAACAGGTTCAATTGTGCTTTATAACCAGGGGGGCGATGAAGCGGCTCGCTGGGACTTGACCGGCGTGGCTCCTGCTAGCTACAAGTCTTCTAAATTTGAAGCGGGGGCAACTGATCTGGCGACCGAAACCGTTGAGATTGTCTATCACTCTATCCACCGCGTTAAGTAAGCGTTTTTGGTCGCGCTGCTGGATGGGCACAGCTATGTGCGCCATCTAACAACCCAAAAGTAGTTGAGGTAGAGGTGTTGTTGTGGCTGAAGACAAATCCTACGAAGTAATTGCGTCTTCGCGCTTTTATCTTGAAATTCATCTAGATGGTAGTGACGATCGCATCGATGGCTACTTTATGGATTGTCAAGGCTTCAAGCGATCGCAAGAAGTCGTCGAACTCTGTGAAGTCACACCGCAGAAGTGGGGAAAAAATGGTACGCCGCGTGGACGCATGGTACGGGTAAAAATGCCCGGTAACATGAAGAGTGAAAACATCATCTTGAAACGGGGCATGACCCTTTCTAAGGCGATGTGGGATTGGTTTACAGCGGTTGAAGCCGGAAAGTGGTCAGAGCAGCGACGCGACGGCGATCTCACCCTTTACGATCAAGCGGCGGAAGAGTCGGTTCGTTTCCGTTTTAGCGGTGCTTGGCCCGTTAGTTATAAAATTTCGGATGTGAAGGCCGATAGCAAAGAGTTTGAAATTGAGGAAGTTGAGCTATCGGTAGACGAATTTAAGCGGGTAAAGTAGGGAGCCTACCATGCAGACGGAGTTTGAATTCATGCTGCCCAAGGGCTATCTGGATGCAGAGGGTAATGTGCATCGTAAAGGCATTATGCGGTTAGCCACAGCAATGGATGAAATTACACCGCTGCGAGATGTTCGCGTGAAGTCAAATCCAGCCTATGCCACCGTCATCATCTTAGCCCGTGTGATTACCCAGCTAGGTGCCCTTGAAGAGGTGAATCCCACCGTTATTGAGCGTTTGTTTGCCTGCGATCTTAACTATTTGCAGAAATTTTATCGCCACATTAACGAGTTAGAAGAATCCGATCCCCCTGAGGCGGCTTCCTCAGAAGCTGCTGCCCTCACTGTTGAAACGTGATGTTTCGGCATACTCTCTTTAACCAGCCGCTTTAGCCCAATTTTGCCAAGATGGTGTCATTTCCAGCGTTAGTCACTGAGTTTGAATTCACCCTGCCCAGAGGGCTAATAGATGAAACTGGGCAAGTCCATC
Organism: Almyronema sp.; assembly: GCF_052168255.1. NCBI lineage: Bacteria > Bacillati > Cyanobacteriota > Cyanophyceae > Nodosilineales > Nodosilineaceae > Almyronema > Almyronema sp. Next base: position 13,440 of record NZ_JBQLZL010000038.1, read on the forward strand.
GGCAGGGAAAAATGCGCTTAGCAACTGGACGAGATGAGCTAGCTGCACAACGCGATCGCCGCACGGTTGACTATCCCGGTTACCTGAGCTTGGTACTGCTCTCACAGGTGATTACTCAATTGGGCACCCTTACCCTGCTCGTGCCTGAGCAACTGGAAAATCTGTTTACTCAAGATTTGGCCTACTTAAAGGAGTTTTATAACCGCGTCAATCAACAGGGTAACGCTCAGATTCCGGCTCAGTGTCCGCAGTGTGGTACTGCATTTGAGGTGGAATTGGTTTTGTCGGGGGAGTCATAAGCTACCCCTCTAATCAGCTCTACGAGGAGGTAGCCTACATTGCCCTACACTTTCACTGGTCTTTGGCAGAAATTTTAAGTTTGGTCAACAGCGATCGCCGTCGTTGGGTCACTGAAATTCAGACCCTCCGGCAGCAGTTAGCCCAAGGGTAGCAGGGCCATAGAGGAGAGCACAATGGCGTTTCGATTTTTGCGACAGCAGGCCACCCAAGCCTTCAGCAGTCCTGTCATCATTACCAGCTTGGTGATTACGGGCGGGGTCATACTGATGCGCTTTTTTGGCGTCATTGAAGGAATTGAACTGGGTGCTTACGATCGCTTCATCCGTTGGAAACCGGATGAAGGTCTCGACGAGCGGTTACTGGTTGTTGGTATCACCGAAGAAGATATTCAACAGCGTCAGGAACTTCCCATTCACGACGGCACGCTAGCAGATTTGCTCGTGAAGCTAGAAAGCTATGAACCCCGTGTCATTGGGGTAGACGTTGGGCGCGATATTCCGCAAGGCCCTGCGGCAGGACGCGATCGCATGTTAGAAGTCATGCAAGGCAATGAAAATATTATTGTGGCGTGTCTTCTGAGCAATCCGGCTTTTCCGGGCGTTCCCCCCCCAGAGGGCATAGCTGATACCCAAGTGGGGTTTGCCGAACTACCGCAAGATCCGGGGGGCGTCGTCCGCCGCAGCATTTTACTGTCTGTTCCTTACGAACTCGAAGATTCGCCTGTCAAACCGCACTACTGCAATACGCCCAATATTCCTCTGGGTGAAGACTTTCCCCTACCGCAAGAATCTCTGGCCTTTTTGCTCTCGTTAATTTACCTCGAAGGCGAAGGCATTGTTGCTGACCAGACCGAGTATGGCGAAGTCCTTTTAGGCGATACCGTGCTATCGCCTATTAGCCTCACCTTTGGAGGATATGCGTACTCCGATGCTGGTTATGACTTAATGCTCAACTACCGTTCAGCCCGTAACGCGGTGGAGCAGGTAAGTTTATCTGACGTTTTAAACGATCAGGTGGATCCTGACTTAATTCGCGATCGCATTGTGCTGATTGGCTATACCTCCCAGGTCGAAAAAGACGTTTTTGTCACGCCTTATTTGGCGGCTCAAGAAAACCTGCGAGAAATGACTGGCGTTGTTATCCACGCCCAAGCCGCCAGCCAAATTATTAGCGCTGTTTTAGACGGTCGCCCTTTGATTTGGGCTTTACCAGAACTGGTGGAAATTTTATGGATTTGGGCTTGGGCGCTGCTGGGTGGTCTGATCGCTATCTGGACGCAGCGATCTTGGCAATTCTTTTTGGCTGAAGGGGCAGCCGTGGTGATCGGGGTTGGACTGGCCTACCTGCTGTTTTTACAAGGCGGTTGGCTACCCATCATTCCTTCAACGCTGGTGCTAGTGTGTACCGCTTTAGCCACTAAATTAGTCGAGCAAGCCACCAAAGGCGGCTATACCCAGGCGATTTATGAGCAAATTAAAGAGCAACTTCGCGGTCGCAGCGAAGATAGCCACAAACGCCGACGTATTGACTATTTAGAAGATTTGGTGCAGCGAGCTAGAGCCATTCGTCAAGGGGGCGATACGGCTGAACTAGCTGAAGCAGAGTCGGCCACTACTCTACCGCTAGACCTGCAAAATCCGCAGATGCAGGCAATCTACGAGCAAATTAAGGCTCAAGCTGAAGCTGATCTGCTGCAAGAGCAGCCCGTTACCCCAGCTACTGCCCCCAGCGTACTAAAAGAAAAGCGGATTCACGATTTGCTGAGCCGTGCCCAAGCGTTGCGGACACCTGCTTCGCCGCCGCCTTCAGCCCCCACTGAAGCAGCAGCCCCAGCCGCTGAATCGATGACCTCAACCGATGACAGAAACGAGATTTGAAGATCTTGGGCGAAGGGTTGATCGCCAATCGCTTCTAAGCTTTTGCTACAGCCCGATTTCCGGAATCTGGGCTTAGGCTAGGGTAGAAGTAGTCAAACTATGTAGGAAACGTGCAGTGCCCCAGGCTGACTTAGGCTCACTCAAGCACCAGATGCAATCGGCCAAACAGGAAGCGATGCCGACGACTTACTCTGCTTCAGGGCCGTCTGGTTTAGCGGTGCCGCTGTCTGTGCACAATTCCTTATCAGATTCTGATCAAAATGCGATCGCCCAGTTAGCGGCAGATTTGCTCGAAGATCCCTGGGCGATCGAGCAACTGAGCCAGCGAGTTTTTGAGCTACTGCAAACAGAGTTGTACTATGCCCAAGAACGGAGTCGGGGTTATGGGAGGTAACAGACATGTCATCAGATGATCCGATTTATGAGCTGAACTATGTCAGCGCCAATCGTTTCTATGTAGAGATGGACAGCAGCCTCAGCGCTTCTTTCAGCGAATGCTCCGGCTTGGATGTACAAGTCGATAAAGAAACCTACTTTGAAGGGGGCGTCAACGAACAGCAGCGCATCTTCCTCAAACAGGCGAAATTTGGCGATCTGACTTTGAAGCGGGGCATTACCGACGATCTAACCTTTTGGAACTGGATCAACTCAGTTTTGCAGCCTGGAAAAGCAGAACGGCGCAACATCAACATTTTGGTATTTAACCAGGCTGGGGAAACCATGCAGGCTTGGACGCTTATTGGGGCGATACCTGTCGGCTGGAAAACGCCGTCATTGCAGGCAAGCGGAAATTCTGTCGCCATTGAAGAACTAACGCTTGCTTACGAAGGGTTGAAGGTCGTTGCCAAATCGGGCGGGGGTGGCCCTCAAACGGGGATTAAACGTGATAACACTGGCTATTTTTCGGCTTCTAATTCTTAAGGTTGAAATCACAGTTCAACCTTGAACCTTGACGCGAACAACCTTGATTGAGCTATGGCTGATTCTGCCGCAACTCCCGAATATCCAACTGAGAACGAAGGGATACCCCAACCGCTGGGGAGTCAGCCGCTATTGCCTGCCGCACCGCTGGGTCAGTCTGCTCCTAATTTGCAGTTTATGGTGCCATTGGGAGCGCGATCGCTTTCTATTCTTGATCCGTCAATTTTTCAAATTACTGGCTTAGGGTCTAGTCGCTATTTGCAAGCCTACCGAGATTGGCCGTTCCAACCAACTCAGCCCTTAACGGCTAGTCCGGCTCCTACCTCGTCAGTTGCCGCATCAAGTGCTTTGCCGAAGCAGCATACGCCAGAACCCTTAGCGGCTCCGGTTTCAGAAAGTAGCGCTATTTCAGACGCCCTTGATGCCCTGGCAGGCAGCGAACCAACCTGGGCAGCAGAACCCCCCACCCCCGATTTGGCTGCACCAGCTACGTCAGACGCTCTGACCGCAGACGATAGCTCAGGTTTTCTCCCTCTACAGCGATCGCCTGCCACACCCTCTACAGGCAATGCCGCCGATCGCGTTGCTCAATCCCCGGCGATTTCTCCCCTTAATCCCCCGGTTGCCGCACCCCCGCCTGACCTACCAGCCGCGACGCAACCACCGCCAAAGCTGATGCAGCGATCGCCTCAGCCAGCCGCTAATCCCCCCCCGCCTGCCAGCGTCGTTAGCCGCTCTGAGCCTGTCGCTAGCTCCGCTCCCCAAAACAGCGAGCCTACCCATCAGCAACCGCGATCGCCTCAGCCCAGCCCCAACTTATCGTCAACACCCGCAACTCAATTGGCGGCTGAGTCTGCCGCTGTGCCCGCTGAGTCTTCCCCTTCGCCAGCCGCAGACCTGTTACGTCAGCCTGCCAACGCCCTTCAGCGACAGGTCACGTCAGCCTCAGCCAATGAAATTGAACCAGCCACTGCCATTGACGCTGAAACTCTACAACAACAGCAGACCGATCTACCCCAACCCTCAAGTTCACCCTCAGCCTCGCCCGCTGAAACAGCGCCAGTTTTATCTGGCAGTACTGGTGGGCAACCAGCGGACTCAAATCAGGCTTTGCCGCCTGCTTTAGAAACCACAGAAACTACAGCGGCTGGGTTCGTTGCTCAGGCAGAAGATGCGATCGCGGCTGACGGGCTCCAGCGCCAACCTTCAGAACCAAACGCCGCTTCTGACGCTACCGCTATTGCCCAACCTGCCAACCTGCCCGCCGATAGTGTCCAACCCAGCCGCCAAGCAACCTCGACTCAGCAGCCAGCTCAGCCAACTACGCCACCGCAGACCCTTGAGGCGAAGCCGTCTTTATCGCCAGCTTTAAGCACACCTGACTCAGCGATCGCCCCTGAACTGCCAACAGCCACCACCGTCAGCGACCATATTGCCCCTGCCACACAAGGGCGATCGCCTGCTCTAGCAGACGCCCCCTTATCACCAGAGGCACCGCCATCGCCCCCCGATTTATCTGCTCAAGCGGATCTACAACGCCAGGTAGAGCCTCCTACAGCTACCTCAGATGACCTAACACCATCGAGTAAAGCTAGCCCAGCCGCACCCGACGCTAAGGCTGAAACGGTGACGGCATCAGATGTGGCTAAACCTACAGCGCCAACCCAACCTCCGGCGAACTCTCCGGCTCCAGCGCCGCTGACCGCCTTACCCACTAGCTGGCTGGCAATGTCGGCCTCTACTCCAGCAGACACCGTTGCCGATACCGAAAGCAGCCGTGACAGTGAGCCTGATGATTCGGTGACAGATTTCTCGTCGGCTCAGCCACCTGAAATTCAAGCCGCCGCTGCTCCAACATTGGACACCCCCGCAACCAGCCAAGCATCGGCTTCATCCCCCTCCCGCCCCGAAGCAGCCACCGAACCCACGTCCCCTTCAGAGGCGATCGCCCCAGCAACTCCCTCAGCCCCATCTGACAACAAAGTTTCCCATTCTCTACAGACTCCCTCAGAGGCGATCGCCCCAGTAACCCCTTCAGCCGCTCCATCCGGTGCCCCCCCTCAAGCTGACACCACGGCTGAAACCATCCTGCAAGCTGCGCCCTCATCTGCTTTAGAGCCTGAGCCAAATGCTGATGCATCCTTCGCTTCGGCTTCTACGTCCCGGCTTCCCAGCCAGCCCCCTCTGCAAAACATCCATCGAGATCTAGAAACGCCAAAGCAGGAAACTGCTGAGATAACGCCTGCGGCTGATTTAGCAGTTCAAGCTAATTCTGATTCTGATCTTCAATCAGAACAGCACACCGACGTTCTCAAGCAAGCTAATTCTGCCGCTGCTTCGGCAACTGCAAACCTACAGCGTTCAGCTTCGCCAGTGGCCAAAACAACGGCGGCAGAAAAGACGGCTGTACCGCCTGAGGTTGCTCACGGCGGCGGATCGACCGTCCAACCAGACCCTGACGCCGCTGATGCCGTAGCGCCTGATTTAGAAAATCGCGCTAGCCTTGACCCTTCACCGTCCTCTGTGCCAGCCACCCCTCGTTGGGAAATCGAACAGCCTACCTTGCTACAACGAGCAGCCGCAAATCGGGCTTTAAGAGCCCACACGCTAGCCAAACAAGCAGGGGCTGAATCTTCAACGCCTAAACCTTTAACTCAAGCTGACGCCACCATCGTTCAGCCTTCGGCCTTTGGTGCAGCAAACCAGGGAGCGCGATCGCCCCTCCCAGCCGCCGCTGCAGCCGAATTGACAGATACAGGTGCAGATGTAAATGCAGAGGTAGATGCAGTTACAGAAGTCTCTTCCAAGCCAGCCGCAGAGAAAACACGCCCAGACATTAGCCGTAAAGCAGAACTTGAGGGAACCGCCGCTTCAGGGCTACCCGCCCCCCCGCCTGCCTCTACGCCCGCACCAGCCTCATTCACAGAGCAAGCAGATCGCCTCTCCTTGCCGCCCCAAGCTGACGCTGCCGATTCGCCCACGCGGGTAAACCCAACTCCCGCATCCTCCTTGGCTGAGCAATCATTGAGGACAGATTCGCCTGCTTCAGATTCGCCTGCGACCAAGGCGACTTCTGACTTGCCAGCCGCATTGCCCCATGGCACCAGCCCGTCGGAGACGATAGCAAACCCGACTTCAGATCTGCCCGCTTTGCAAGCCAAGGCCGATCCGATTGCTTCAGATTCGCCTGCGACCGAGGCGACTTCTGACTTGCCAGCCGCATTGCCCCGTAGCATCAGTCCGTCGGAGACGATAGCAAACCCGACTTCAGATCTGCCCGCTTTGCAAGCCAAGGCCGATCTGCCTGAAGCAGCAGACTTGGTAGCAGAGCCTGCCTCCCCTGTTTCTAACGACTCTACAGGTCTAACATCTCCCCCAGTCACTTCTCCCGCGATCGCGGCTCCACCCGCCGATCTGCAAACGGCTCCAGCGACCAAGGCTGAAACGAGCCACTTGCCTAAAGCCACCAACTCAGCCGCTACGACAGCCGCCCCCCCTCAGCCCAGCCCTTGGCCTCAACTGCCACAAGTGCTACAACCTTTGACCGCGCTAGATAACCTCAGCACCCTGGCGGTACCACCGTCTCCACCCCAGCCTCTACTACCAGAATCGGCGCAGACGCGATCGCCCTTGGCAGCAGGCTATACCCCTTTGCTCAGCTGTCAGTCAACTACAACCGATAGTTCAGCCAACAGTGCGACTTTGAGGCTACAGCCCCAATTAGAAAGCGAAGCGGCTTCCCTTGCCCAACCGTCAGACACAGCCACCGTTGCTGGAGACTGGAGCAGTATTGCTGAGCTACTGCAGATGAGTCGTCCTGCGCCTCAGCCGCAACCCGCAGCAGCGATCGCCAGTTCGGCTAATCTGCAAGCATCAGCCTACGCAGATTTGCGTCCTTTTGAAAATGAGCGATCGCAGTCTTCGGTTCAGGCTACCCCTGCCGCTATGCTTACAACTAGCCCGCCACAAACGATTCAAGCTTTTCAAGAACCCTCCTCAAACAGTCAAACCACTGCGGCTCCCGAAGGAACGCCATCTGACTCAACCTCAGCCGCTAATATCGAAAAGCTGGCTCAAGCCGTTTACCACCGACTGAGACAGCGCATCGCCCTAGAGCGAGAACGACGCGGTGGCCATTATTCAGGACGATTCTAATCACATTCAACGGGTAAGAGGCTTTCATCTATGACAACACTCTCTAAAGCCAAATTAATCGCTGTTGATGGCGGTGAAGATATCGAATTTATGTTCAATCCCAATCAGCTAGACTTCAGTCGTAGCATCAGCCTTGAACAAGCTGCTGGAGCGCGGACTGAACAGGGCGAAAACAAAACTAGCTTTAAGCACCCTAATCCTTACTCACTAAAAATCAGCAACATTATTCTTGATACTTACGAAAAAGGGACAAACGTGCTGGACTTGCTGCAAAAATTTACCAAAGCAGTTGAGTTTTCAGAAGGGGGTGAAGGTCAAAATAAGCGGCCTCCCATCTATCTATTTACCTGGGGTGACCAAAATTATCTGCGTTGCTTTGTCAAAGATTTGAGCTTTAAACTTTCCCTGTTTATGCCCGACGGCACCCCGGTTCGAGCAACGGTTGATCTTTCTCTAGAGCAGGTAGATTCGCCTACTCCCAGCCCAGGGCAAGGAACCCCTAGCCCTAATGCGAGCCAGCGCCAAGGAGCCAGTCGCAGTACATTCTTGAAGTAGCTTTATCAGGGAGTCCTTATGCCTGTCACTTATATTCCTGAAGTCAAACTTGAAATTGACGGTCAACTTGTCGAGCGATCGCTGCTCGAAGATGTGCTGCAGGTCAGTGTCGATCAAAGTCTGCACTTACCCAGTATGTTTACCTTAGTGATCAAAAACTCCTACTTTTCTGGCCAATCTGAAGAAGATCCTTGGCAGCATGAAAGACTTTTCCAAATTGGCAAAACTGTCAAAATTGGCTTTATCTCCAGCACAACCGAATCCAGCGAATTTGAAAACGCTACAGAAGACTGGGTTTTAGAAGGTGAAATTACAGGCATTGAAAGTCACTTCACATCTGGTTCGCAAGCCCCTATCGTTGTGCGTGGGTACGACATTTCCCACCGCCTGCACCGAGGTCGCTATAATCGCTCGTTCCAAAACATGACTGACACCGACATCGTCAACAAAATTGTCGGTGAAGTGGGGATTCCAACTGGAACGATTGATCAGACCCAAGGCCCTTTTGGCTATAGCGACGTCAATGAATCCAATGGCTATACCTTTCAGCACAATCAAACCAATATGGAATTTATGCGGCAGCTTGCCACTCGCAACGGGTTTGAGCTGTTTGTACAGGCAGGTAAACTAAACTTTCGCAAGCCTAAGGTAGATGCCTCCCTAGAACTCAAGTGGTTACGCAATCTTCATAGCTTTCGAGTCCGGGTCACCAGTGCCGAGCAGGTAAGTGGCGTTGAGGTGCGCGGCTGGGACTACTCCACCAAGCAGCCCATTATCTCATCTAAAAACAAAGGACAGGTCTTAACCCAAAATCAATACGGAGAAGGCAGGCAGACAAGTACCTCCTTTAAAGGCAAGCCACCCACACCAAAGATGGTTCTAGTCAATCAGCCTGTCAGTGTCTCTAAGCAGGCTGATTTGCTGGCTCAGGCTATCTGCGATGAACTCGCCAGCGAATTTGTTCATGCCGATGCCGAAGCTGAAGGGAACCCGGCCATTTGTCCCGGCAAAACAATAAAACTTTCAGATTTAGGCAAATATAGCGGCGAGTATTATGTAACTGAAGCCTGCCATACCTTTCAAGAAAGAACATATCTAACAGAATTTAGTATTCGCGGACTGCGCAGTGGTGATCTCTTCACGCTGCTATCAGGTGGAAATCAGGCTCCCCACCAAGGCCCACTAGTAGGTATTGTCACCGACAACAAAGATCCGCAAAATTGGGGCCGAGTCCGGGTCAAGTTTCCTACCCTAACCGAAGAACACGCCAGTTACTGGGCACGGGTGGTGGGCGCTGGAGCAGGTGCCAATCGCGGTTTTGATTGCTTGCCAGAAATTAATGATGAAGTGTTGGTTGCCTTTGAGAACGGCGACATTCATCGCCCCTATGTCATCGGCGGGGTTTGGAATGGCAGGGACAAGCCTCGTGAATCAGTCATCGATACGGTTCATGACGGCAAGGTGCGGCTGCGTACCTTTACGACCCGTACCGGACATCAACTACAGTTTGTTGAAGAAGACAAAGGTAGCAAAAAAGCAGGTGTTTACCTAGAAACTACAGGTGGGCATCAAGCCTTTTTCAACGATAGCGACAAACAGATCGAAGTCAAAAGCAATGGAGGACACCGAATCAGCTTGGACGATGCGAACAAGAAAATAACGATGTCGTCTACAGGCACGATTGAAATCACCGCGCCTACCAAAATCACCTTAACGGTTGGTAGTTCCAGTATTGAGCTGAGTCAAACTGGCGTTCAAATCAAGGGGGCAATGACCAATCTGCAAGCTACTACAAGCGCCTCTGTGAAAGGGATTAATGTCAATGTAGAGGCAACAGGCCCGCTGGTGGTGAAAGGTTTGCCAATTAAACTGAACTAGTTTTTGCTAAGGGTGCATAACTGATAGTCTCTAACCCCTACAGTGACTAAATGACTGAGCAATTTAACAACATTTGCCAACTGCAACCAAAAATATTCGCCAGAAGTGGGCATCGCTTGGGAGAAAGACTGTTATGGCACTATTAGTCTGCCAAGGGGCCACCTTACAATGCAGTTTTGGCGTGGCTCCGAGTGTTTTACAAGTGATTCCGAAGGGGCAACCCGTTCAAGTCAGTGTACCGACGGCTGCCACTATTATGGATCACCTACCAATGACAAATATTTTGCCGTTTGGCATGTGTACGTCGTTGGCTAATCCAGCCGTTGCGGCGGCAACAACAGCAGCCTTTGGCGTGCTGACTCCTCAGCCCTGTGTACCCGTGACTTTAACCCCGTGGATACCGGGATCGCCGATGGTACCGATTAATAACTTCCCGGCTTTGAACAATACCTCCACCTGCCTGTGTAGCTGGGCAGGGGTGATTTCGATCACAAATCCTGGGCAGTTTACGGTTAATGTGCCTTAGTTAAGCAGATTGAGCAGTAGCTTCTAGCGGATCTGCGGTCATATTGTCGGCATAGCAAAGGCGGAGAATCGCTCTGGCTTTAGCCTCAGAACGTACATCAACCCAAACATAGTAAGCATCAACGGCTGCTGTAACTAGCGACTGCATACCATTTTCACAAAGATCGCAAGCAGTGAGATAAGCCCCTTGTCGATCTGAAAACTTGAAATCAGAAATTAGCTTGTAGATAACGTTTTGATAAACGGTGGCCTGATAGATGATGCCACTTTGATAAAAGTTAAAGCTCTTGATTTCTGAGTCCGCCACCACTTGGGGCAAGAACATGGGGATTATTTCCTTAAGTTTTGTGAGCTGTTACTTTAAATAAAGCAATTGTGGCGCTTGAGTGTCCTGCGCTAAATTGCGGATTTCACGATGTATTGAATCTCGACCTTTGTCCAATGGCAGCTTTGAGGTAGCTTAACTAGAGTAGCCTTGTATTGTGTGAGACGATTATGCCTGAGCAGTCATCGCAATTACCCGATGCTTTTCTGGGTCAAGGCTTGTCTTTTCCTCTGCAGGTGAGCGTTCAGGGCGGTCTACAGCTGAACGCAACTTATCGCAATATTGAAGACTCGATAGGCATCATATTACGCACGAGTTTAGGAGAGCGAATTTATCGACCGGATTTTGGTTCGCGCTTGTCGGAGCTGGTGTTTGCGCCGCTGAATACGCAAACCCTGTTGTTAATTCGGCTCTATGTAGAAGAAGCGTTGAAAAAGTGGGAGCCTCGTATTGTCTTAGATGGCGTTCTGACAGAACCTGATCCGCTCAATGGCCGGGTTGATATCACAATTGAGTATCATCCTAAAGGTCATCACGATAGTCGGAGCTTAGTTTATCCGTTTTATTTACTCCCACCGGGGGAAGTTTAATTGTCATTTTTGGAGGGTAAGTTGCTGTGGAATTTGACTTTTTACCCAACCTACCCAAATCAAACTTAGACGATCGCACGTTTAAGGAATTGGTAGATGAATGCGTCTTGCGAATTCCGCGCTATTGTCCTGAATGGACCAATTACAATCCGTCTGATCCAGGGATTACGCTGATTGAGCTATTCGCCTGGTTAACCGATCAAATGCTGTTGCGGTTTAACCAGGTTCCTCGTCGCAACTATGTAACGTTTTTAGAAATGCTGGGGATGCGATTGCAGCCTCCGGTGCCAGCCCATACCGAAGTGACGCTGTACCTGTCGGCGGCTTTGGCAAATCGCTATCAAATTCCGTCGGGGGCTGAGGTCGCCACAGAGCGAACTGAAGCCGAGGAAGCCATCATTTTTAGTACGGATAGTCCTTTGCTGATTGGGGTACCGCGAGTCAGACATTTCCTCACTTCAGAAACGTTAGAGGTGCAGCCACGACTGTTGCGCGATCGCTTTGCGAACTTATGGACTCAAGATGATAGCGGCTATTGGAGTGGTCGAGAACAGTATGTTTTTGAAGAACTGCCGCAAGTGGGTAATTGTTTCTACTTCGTCTTTGAACCGGGAGAACCCCTCGACGGCAATGTTATTTCGTTAATGTTACAGGGCGAACCCGCAGGTTCAACTGGGATTAATCCTGACCATCCGCCCCGCCGTTGGGAGGCGTGGGATGGCCAGACCTGGCAGCCAGTGCTGCTACGAGAGAGTGACGATGGTACCCGTGGGTTTAGCTTTGAAGAGGTAGCCCAACAGCAGGAAACGGGTGGGGTTCGCGAGGCCAGCGTTGTTTTGCATATGCCTTTGCAATGGCCCTCAACTTATTTTTCTACTTATCAAGGGCGCTGGTTGCGCTGTGTGTATACCCAACCGTTAGTTGGGCAATCGGGCTATCAGCGATCGCCTGAACTGATGGGCATTTCAGCGCGTGCTATTGGCGGTACGGTGAGGGCTAGTCAGTGTACTCAAATTCGAGATGAGCTACTAGGAGAAAGTAGCGGCACGCCGGGACAAATCTTTAAGCTACAGTCAGAGTCTATTTTGCCTCGCCAGGAAGGGGAACATATCGTCGTTACACCGCCTATGGGGCTACCCCAGATTTGGCAAGAAGTGAATGATTTTTCTGCTTCTGGGCCAGAAGATCGCCATTACACGATCGATTCATTGACAGGCGAAGTTCAGTTTGGCCCAGTGGTGCGAGAGTCTTCTCAACTACGGCAACAAATAGAACTGCGATCGCAGGTACAGATGCAAGGGCATACCCCTGATCCCTTAGAACTAGCGGCAGTAGAAACCTTAGAGCGGCAATATGGCATGGTACCACCGCGCGGCGCGGTCATTCGTATGGCCGCCTATCGTACCGGAGGGGGCCAGCGTGGTAATGTTCAAGCTCACGCCATTCGAATTCTCAAAACGGCCATTCCCTACGTGGTTAGCGTCATCAACCATCGACCAGCGCTCAACGGAGCTAACGCCGAATCTTTAGAAGAAGCTGTGATTCGTGTTCCCAAGCTGCTGCGTACCCGCAATCGAGCCGTAACGCCAGAAGACTTTGAAACGCTGACCCTACAAGCGAGTCGAGGGGTTGCTCGAGCCTATTGTCCAGTTGCGCATGGAGCCGCTAGTGAAGCAGGTGTGGTCAATTTGCTGGTTGTTCCCAAAGCCGATACGCGACAAATTGCCCGGGGTGAAGGCATTGATCCTTATCAGCTCGCGCTCAGCGATGGCCTCAGACAGGAGGTTATGACCTACCTCAATGAGCGACGGCTTTTGGGGATTCAAATTCGCCTCCAGGCACCTGAGTATGTGGGCGTTGCCGTTCAAACTGAGGTGGGATTAGAGCCAGCGTACAACAACCCCCAAGCCCAGCAAGAAATTTTAAGTGGCTTACAGGTCAAGCTCTATCGTTTTCTAAATCCGCTGACAGGGGGGCCAGAAGGCACAGGTTGGGGCTTTGGTGCCCCGGTTTATCGTTCAGATATTATTGGCTTGTTCCAGCAAACCCCTGGCGTTCGCTATTTGGGTACCGTCTTGCTATTTGAACTGCGACGCCAAGGGCAAAATTGGACGCGCACATTAGCGACTGACGGCATGATTGATCCAGGGCCTTTAGGTTTGATTTGTTCTTGGTCTAACCGCTATCTGCGATCTAGTCATGCTATTAGCCTGGTCACTTAGGGAGGCATTATGAGTCAGGCTCGCTCCAGTCAGCTCCTTGCTTTAACGCTTACCCCCATGCAAACGCCAGAAGCCTATCCGGCTCAAGGAGTGGCAACTTGGTTGGCCGATGCCCCAACCAGTTTAGGGGGGGCACCTCAGTTGCGCTTATGCCCTGGCGAACCCAGTGAGATTGTGGTGCAGTTGAAAAACCAAAGCGATCGCCCGCTCCAGATCAGCTTACAAACCACAGGCGACTTTCCAGCTCATTGGTGCCAAATTGGTACTGAAGGGGCAGAACTCCCCGCAGGTCAGCAAATGGATGCGGTGCTCTACTTTGAAATTGCCCCTAACTTTTTTGAAGACTCGCTCTCGCTTGGCCCCCAAGAGCAAATCAAAATTGACTATCAAGGACAGCTTTACGTCTATTCGGTACATCCTGAAAACGGCCAGCGCCAGCAAATTGGTAGTGCAGCTTTTCAAATCTTTGTCCGCCCTCACCTGCTCTATCCTCAGTTTTTGCCAGCCCTGTACCGCGAGGTAGACTTTATTGGGCGATTCCTCAAAATCTTTGAGCAAGCCTTTGAGCCAGCCGTTGAAGCGCTTGATAGTCTTTGGGCCTACCTCAACCCCTTGATGGCACCTGAAAATTTGCTGCCCTTTTTAGCTTACTGGGTTGGCTGGCCGAGTAAGGGGCCTTGGGAGACTGCCAAGCAGCGGCGGCTGATTTATCACGCTATGGAGATCTATCGCTGGCGGGGCACACGGCGAGGGTTGCAACTTTATTTACATCTCTACACGGGCTTGCCGTTAGATGATCCTGAAACGCCATCGGCGCAGCAGCATATTTGTATTGAAGAGCAGTTTACTCAGGGCTTCATCTTGGGATCGGCTTCACTGGGTCAGGAAGCCCTGTTAGGGGGCGGACGGCCTTTTCACTTCATTGTGCGCTTGCGATCGCCCGATCCGCGTCAAATTGATCCGGGGCTGGTTCACACAATTATTCGCCAAGAAAAGCCCGCCTTTTGCACCTACGAACTCTATATAGACCCGTTAGAAAATTCTCTTCCCCGCTTAGAACCCAGTTAGAATTTCGCATCAGCCCCACCTGTTTCTATAATGACGCCAACCCGCAGACTAGACGCTATGTCCGAACCCTTATCATTGCCCCCCATTCAAGCGTTCGAGCGCCTACAAATTGCCGACGGCCTACTGATTACGGCAGAGCGTTGGCAGCAGGCTCACAATTACCATCGTCAGCGGCAAAATTTTCATTTTCAGTCTCTCAGTCAAGCGGGTATTGTCTGTGGCTTGGGCGTGGCGGTTATTCCGGCTCCTGCCAGCATTGAAGCCCGCTATCGCGATCAGCGTTGGGTGCAGGTACAGGCCGGGGTAGCGATTGACCCTGCTGGTAATCCTATTGTGGTTCCGCAGGCAGAAGCGTTTCGAATTGAGCTAGATCCACCGACTGGTCGTTTGCAAACGGTTTACCTGGTGATTAGCTATGTTGACCCAGATGAGTTACGGCAAATACCTGGACAAGCTCAGGTTAAAGAGCAATTTCGGATTGTTGAGACAACTGAACCAGGCCCGCTAGATGTCGAGCTATGCCGAATTCGCCTCACCAACGGTACGGTGCAGTTACGTAACGCCCTCAATGTCTTTAGCCCGCAGCCGAATGAGGTTGATTTGGGGCATCGGCGGCAAGCTCAACCTCGCCCTCTTTATGCGGCTCAGGTTGCCTATCTCCAAACAGGCACGCCTTTAGATCAGTCGCTGTCGTTGGGGCTGAGCTGTTTGCTACAAGCGACAGAAGCCTTATTCCCCAAGCTGCAAGCGGTGGCTCCCCTAGCTGAGCTATCGGCAGCAGCGATCGCCACTGCCGATCTTTCTCCCTTTGATCTGCTCTATGCTCCCCGGCTAGCGCTGCAAAACTTGACCCTAGAAGCCACCAAAGCGCTCAAAGCTTACCTGGCTCAAGGCGGACTACTGCTAATTACGGTTGACTTCGACGAAACCAAGATCGATGAACTGAGTGCCCTGCGTCAAGAACTACAAGCCGCCCTTGAAGGACTGGAAAGCGATGCTGAAATTAGCGGCATGCGGCAGCAACTCCTGTCTGAAATTCAGGCGATAGAGGCTGATATTGAGCAGCAGCTACAAAACGTCGTGCAATCGTTACAGCCTTTTGCGCAAATGGTGGGTAATCCGTTGGCTGGGGCTGGTCAAATTCATGCCCAGCATCCGCTGCGGTTGCAGCCTTTCTTATTTGCTCAACTGCCTACTTTAACCAGCCGCCCCATTACGCTGCGACATTGGCAAAACATTGTACTGATGATTGGTAATTTAGCGATCGCCTGGGGGCCAGATCCCGCAGGGCAGCAAACCCGTGAGAGCCTGCGCACCGCTCACGAACTCGGTATTAACCTGTTATATTTTGCGACGCGACGGCGGCACCTGCTGGGTTTACAGCGTCCCGCCTCCACCGTAGGCAGTAGCAGCAGCTCACAAGCGAGTTTGACCGATCAAGCGGGGCAAGCAGGGGCGAGAGAATCATGAGTAAGCAGATTAGCACCGAAGTTTCGACTCAGGTTCTCCACTACGAACCCAGCGGCCCGCCAGTCAATTTTGAAGTTGTTGTTTATAACGACAGCTCTCAATTTGCCACGTTTCAGCTAGAACTATCAGCAGCCGGAGCCGACGGACAGCCTCAGCAGGAGTGGTACCGAATTGCACCTTCGGTTTCTTCTAAACTACCCAGTGGCGATCGCGCCCGATTTACCGTTGAAATTTTTGCCATTCCGCCCATTCCAGGTGGCTTTACTGGCACCATGAACCTGACGGTGCGGGTGTTCTCACTAGAACTACGCGATGAAGATCGCCAGGTGCTACGGCTGGTGATCGAAGGCTCAGGCATTTTGTCGCCAAAGTTAACCATGCCGACCCGGCAGTTTAAGGTTTATCCCGATAGCCAAGTAGAACTGTCGGTAGATGTCTACAATCCCAACCGCCAGTCTGCTGATGTCACCGTCTCCATTGATGGGATTCGCCCCACCTGGTTCCCCGATGGGGCTGAGAAGCGGCTGCATTTGCGAGCAGGCGAAACCGCCAACACCGTTTTCCTCTGTCGCATTCCGGTTCCGGTTCAAGCGCCCAGTCAGGTTTATCCATTTACGGTGCAGGCCGCCCAGCCGATGGCTATGCCGGGGCAACTGCAAGGAAGCCTCACCGTTTTGCCAACGGGCTTTGTGGCGTTTCAGTACAAACCACTGCGGCAGCAAATTCCCAGCCAGCCAGGACGCTGGCGTAACCCCCGCGCCAGCCTCACCAGCTACCAAATTCTTTGCTTAAACCAGAGCAACGTCGTACAGCAGATAGCGGTTGAGGCCGTTTACCAAGATCCCCGCGAAGAACGCCGCCGCCAGCTTGCCCTGGCCGAGCAGACAGCCCCTACGGCTACCGCAGTAGATACAGCAGATACGCCTGAGGCGGCTACCGCGCCAGCCGAAAGGCCACTGCCACCGCCCAAAAACGCTTTGGTGGTGCAGCCCAATCCCGCGCAAGTACCAGTAGGCGATCGCCACGAACTGCGCCTCGACGTTTATCGTCGCTTGCCCTGGCTGGGCTGGCCTCGCCGCAAACGCCTACAAATTCAGGCAAAAGCTGATTCTGAACTAGAACTGCGCCAAAATAAGCAGGTCTTAGAGCTAGACGTGTTTCCGGTGCTGCCGTTTTGGCTGCAATTGTTGACAGGTTTGGCCGGACTGTTGCTGCTAGGGCTAATCTGGTGGCTAGTGACGCATCAGGGGCATAGCGGCCCTGTTAACTCGGTGCAAATGAGTGGCCGTGCCAACGAAGCAGTTAGCGCTTCAGACGATCAAACTTTACGCCTTTGGCAAATTCAAGGCCGTAAGCTCAGCGCTGGCGAAGTGCTATATAGAGGCGATAAAGCGATTCGTGTTGTGCGCTATCGCCCAGTAGACAACAACTGGGTGTGGGCAGGCTTTGAAAATGGCGATATTCAAGGCTGGAATTTACTGAGCGATCAGCAGTTTTTCTATTCTTATCGCCAAGACGATCGCGTGTTTGACCTTGCCCTAACTCGCGATGCCCGTTCCCTCTTTAGCGGTCACGGTAGCGGCTTGGTGTTGCAGTGGGATACCTCACCAGCCGATTTGAGGGCAACTCGCACTGAACCCGATCGCGGCTTTGAAGTAGATTTTGCTGTTCAGTCTTTGGCTTTAGTTGGCTCTAGCGAAACTCATCTGGCGATCGCAGGCCGTTATAACCAACTGGTACTGCTCAATCTAGCCACAGAATCGTTCCGCAGCGTCGATTATCGGGCTGGTAGCAGTAACGACTATATTTTTAGCGTAGCCACTGCCCTAGAAAAGCCAAATTTGCTTGCCACGGCTGACAATCGCGGCTACATTACCCTCTGGAACCTCAGCGCCTGCCTATCTACTGAAAGTCCCTGCGAAATTGTCGATGAATGGTCTACCGGACACAACGGCGAAGCCGTTAGAGCGGTTGCGCTTTCAGATGATGGCTGCTATTTAGCTAGCGTTGGCGATGACGGCAGGGCTATGCTGTGGCCGTTGACTAGCAATGGCACTCGACAGCCCAATCAAGCAGAGGGAGAGGTGCTGCGCCGCTCTGAAGAACCCCTCAACGCAGTGGATGTGCTTCAAAATCAGAACCGAGTTTTACTGATTAGCGGTGGCAACGACGCAGGTGTGAGGTTGAGAGCTGTTAAGGTGAGCAATAGTCAATTACCGCCTGGGCAGTGCAGCATTGGCAATTAAGGCTTAGCAGTCAGCAAGCGACGAAGAACAGCGAAACAGAACGGCAATGACAGATGAGCAGGCCAATCTAAATCCCGGTGCCACTGGCGCTATTAGCCTTCCAGCCGACCCTGAAAGCATGGCTGAAATCATAGCGCTGCCTGAGGAGCAGCGGCAGCTAATGTTCTGGATGGTGCGGCAAGAAGTTGTGCAGTTTGAGCAGGTGATGACGGTGCTCAATCGGCCTGCCGACGAAGTGCGCGGCATTCTTTCAAGTTTGATCCAGCAGGGATTGGTCACACCCATCAGCGAAGACACCTATCGCGCGTTGTCGGCTGGGCGTCCTACCGCCCAACTGGCCGACAATATGTTACAAACGCTGACCCCTGGTAAGCCATTAGCCGTCATCCTCAACTCTTCTGGGCGCGACACCATCACCCCAGGAGACACGTTTGAGCTGGGGGTAACTGTTAGCAATCAGGGGCACCGGAGTGCTGTCATTAACGTCTTTTTAGACGACCTTTCACCCGTACTGCGACCCTGGTGCAAAACTGTTCAGGAGTATTTAGCCCTTGCCCCCGACCAAAGTAGCGAAGTCCTTTTTCATTTTCAAGTTCCGCCTGAAGCCCTGCCGGGGTTGCTTAGCTATGTTCTAATCGTCGATTCGCCTCAGCATTATCCAGAGTATCCGCCTGCTCGCTACAACCAGCAGCTTCAGGTTTTACCGCCCGATACCGCCAGCATTGAGGCCAACGATCCTACCTTTGCGGTTGAACCTGCCACAGATCCAGACTCCCCCGCCGAGATTCCACCGGGGGGTATTTTACAGGTACAGGTACAGGTTTATAACCGCTCAGAGCGAGTCGATCGCTTTCGCTTGGCCTGTACAGACTTACCAGATGATTGGTTTAACATTACCTACCCGCAAGATAGCAAAGGCTTGGGGCTGGTTGTACAAGCCGATAGCTTAGGGTTAAACCCTGGCGATCGCGGCGATATTTTACTCACCATTACGCCGCCTGCCGATGCGATCGCTGGCAGTTATGTGCCAACCCTGCGACTCTATGCTGAGAACAGCCCTGATTTGGGCTTGCTAGCGATGGTCTACTTGCAGGTTCTGCCAATTTATCTGCTGCAGATGGAGATGAAATCGTTGGTGGGTCAAGTTCGCCATCAGCCTGCTTTGTTTGAACTGCAATTTGTCAACAACGGCAACCTAGAGCGAGATTTACTGCTACAAGCCCATAGTCTCGACGAGGCTGGTTTATGCAACTACGCCCTCAGCGCTGACGCTGTTACGCTGGCTCCTTGGCAAACCGCCTATATCGAACTGCGAGGGCAACCACAGCGTTGGTGGCGACGTCCCTTTATTGGCTTGGGTCGCATTCTCAACTTTCGGGTTGATATTAGCGATCGCCAGCAGCTCCCTCTACCCCAGAGTTCGCTCCAGGGCTATTTAACCTGGCTACCTCGACCCTGGTGGCAGCTTTTGCTGTTAATTCTGGCAGGCTTAGGCGTTTTAGCCACCTTGATCTGGCTCATCTGGTGGTTATTCTTTCGCCCACCCACGACGCCTAAAATTCTGGAGTTTTTGGCCGAAGATGCCCGCTATGCCGCTCTTAATCAAGACATTGCTCGAGTGGGCTGGGAAATTGAACATCCCGAACGGGTGCGAACGCTAAAAATCACAGGCTATTCTCCCGACGGAACCGTGATTAGCGGGCCGCTGACCTATGACTTATCTCAAGGATTGCCAATTACGCTAGAAGCCTTTTGCGATCAAGATGAGGTGATTCTCACGTGCCGCAACGTTCGCACTGATGCTCGCCAAGCGGGAGAATACGTTTTTGAGCTGACTATTGTGCCCAAAGGACGGCTGCGACGACAAATTGAATCGCAGCGCACCAGTACGGTGGTGATCGACCCGGTACCGCTGCCGACCGTAACAGAGCTAATTCCAGGACAAACTCTTTACCGCGAACTGGGTAGCCAGCCAGTTGCTAACGACCCCCGGCCAGAGCAGCAAGCCCCTGCCGTCACTCCAGAAGGGGTTCAGCTTAACTGGGTCGTGGCTCATCCTAAACAGCTACAGGCTCTCATCCTGACGGTACGTAATAGCGAAAACACTATTTTAGGTGGACGGCGCTATCCCCTGCGTAATCCTGAAACGGGCGAACTGGCCTTGCCGGAAATTTTGCAGAGTCGCTGTCAGCTCGGCAATATCTTGGTTTGTCGCAATGTGCCAACCGGCATTTTTCAGGTCGGAGAGTATACCTTTGAATTAGCCACAGTCCCGCTGGTAGCAGATGCCAGCCAAGCACCAGAGCCACAGCAAAGTGATCCAGTCAAAATCGTACCGCGATCGCCTAGCATCGCCACTTTTCAAATTAACGGCCAAGAAGCTCAGCCCAAATATTTGCTCCCGGTTGACCAAGGACAGCCCATTCCTGTGATTACGCTAGCTTGGCAAGTCCAGGGAGGAGAAACCACCACGGTTGAACTGCTGCCTTCTCCTGGCACCGTACCGCTACAAGGCGTTATGCGCTATCCCTTAGGGGCTGAACCCGGCACAACCATGCTGACGTTACAGGTGAGCAACGGGGTTGATGAACCGCTAAAGCGTTCAGTGGTGATTCAAACCTATGACCCCACCCCTAGCGACCCAGCAGCAGCGGCAGCGGCAGCAGCAGCCGAAGCCGCCGCCGCGATCGCTGGTAGTCAATCTCAACCGGCGGCAAGTCCTGGTTCAGCAGGCAGCAGCGGTGCGGCTGGGGCTGGGGCACCCTCCCCCCCTGCCTTAGGGGCACCCACACCTGTGGATCCGGGGCGACCTTCCCCAGCGGAAACCCCTCCTCAATTTGACTAAGTATCGCTCACTACAGATACGTCTTTTGAAAGAGGATGCTAAAGCTTAGAACGCCTAAGCTTTAGACAGGCAAAAATCATTAAATCTAGACAAATAGGCTTTGATAAAAATCTATTTGTCTAAAAAAATATAGTATTTGCTTCTTCTTTTAAAAGAAAAATGGAGGCTTCCGTGAAGTTTTTTCAATCGGTGCGGGCTGCACTTATTAGTCTTTGTCTAGTAGTTGTTTTGCTGACAACTTCAGCCTGTGGAACAGGGGCTAATCAGGCAACCAATCCTAACACTTTACCCACTAACGCTTATAGCCAAATTGAGCGTGGCAACACAGCAACCGGACAAAACTTTGGTGAATGGGTTGTGCAAACCGCTCAGGGTTTAGTTCAAGATGCTTACGTTCGGGATAATGACAAACTCGGTGTGGTTATTACTCCCCAGGTACGGCCTAACGAAGTGCGTTCTTTAGCTAAGTCTTTAGTGCAGGGATTTGAAAAGAATTTTCCCAATCGCGACTTAATGGTGCTGATGTATGCACCTGACAAAAAGCTGATTTTAACCGCTAAATACAACGATTCGAATCGACTGATTGAATATCAGTAAACGAAGATTTGAATTTACAAAAACAGGAGTTTTTATGCCCAGTAGTAACGAATATCGTCGCCAGGTCATGAATGATTTGGCTCAAGGCAATGTCGATTCTTTAGACAATTCTAGTGAACCGACTCATCAATACGATAACTTTGACGACTTTGCTCAGCGATCTTCTCGTAGTGAACGGCGGCAGTTATTTGGTCGGGCGTTTCACCCCGATCGGGTACCCTCTAGCCAAATGGAGCCTGAACTACAAAAGGCGATCGCTCAAATTAAGCCCAACGAGCGCGACGATGTGGCCAAAGATTTTCTCAAGCACCTCAAGCAAAGAGGACTCAGCGATCGCGACTTAGAACGGCAGCTAGGACTGTCTACTCATCATGCTAGCCGCATGAACGCCGACGACGTGGCCAAGCTAGCAGGCTTTACCTATCACAACCATCCCGATATTTTCCAAGAGGTGATGGCTGATCAACCCGCGATCGTCAAGTTTCTCAGCAACCCGCTGGTGGGAGCTGCCCTCGGCGCGGTAGCGGCAAAGTGGTTTGGCCGTCGCTAAGCGGTTAACGATAGAACCAAGCCGCTGCTGACTAAGGCGATACAGTCATCCCGATTGTGTCGCCTTTTGGCTAGCCTATGGAGGTGACTACTCGTAAAGGTACAGCTAAAGGCAGCGGGCAGAAGCAAAGCTTTTGTGCCAACGGTTTCTAGCTACTGAGGTGTCTTGATCCCAGCGGCTAAAAGGCTAAGGCCATCTCGGAGCGGAAGACGGATGGTGACCTGTCACTCAGCGGTTTTGTGGAGTAACTCGCGCAGTTCGGTTTGCAGGAGTGACCAGTGAGTTTCGGTTTCAAGCTGCTGTAAAATTTCTTGCATTACGGTACCGACACCCTGAGGCCCCCAGCTACAGCCTTGAGCCAAGTAGCGTTTAGCGGCCTGTCCTATGGCATAGGTACCATAGCCAGCCGCCCCGGCCTGTGCTGTCATAGCTCCTGTATAAGCTACCAAGCCAGAAGGGCTATCTAAAACGCTAAAAGCCGCTGCCGCGCTTTTTCCTAAGCCTAGCAAAAGGCCACTCCCCAGTTCGCTCAAGATTAAAGCACCTGAACTGCGAACAATGGTTCGCCAGAGCCGATTAGCTTCGTGTCCGGTCATCGGCAAGCCATAGAGGTGAGCCAGCGAGCGAATTAGCCAGAGATCGGCGGCAACACCACCCATGAGATCCAGTACGGCAACCGGGTTAAGCGCAACGGCTAAAGCTTTGTACTTGGCAAAACGCAAAATCAGCTGATCGGCTTCTTCCGCTTGAAGTTCAACCGTGGTTTGCGCCAGGGTAGCGTCAATTTGACGGGCTTGAGAGAGGGCATTGAGCATCATCAGCGATCGCCCTTGATGCTGAGCCACACCGAGGAGTGCTTGGTTAAGCTCGGTAATTTGTGAACCTGGGGTTTCCCACTCTTCGCGGATCTGGCCGTCGGGCCATTCTACTCGAACTTTGTAGGGAGCAGGCTCCGCTGCCACCCGGACAATTTCATCTGGTAGCAGCGCCTCGATGGAACCATTAGCCCCTGATTTTTGCCAGAAATGTCGCAAACTGCGATACAGAGATTCGCGATCGCAATCTGGATACAGGTCAATTTTGTTGAAAACCAGCAGCAGCGGCTTCTGAAGCTGGCGCAGCTCTACTAAAGCTGTATATTCAGTTTGTGTAATATCGCCAGCAACTACAAACAAAATTAAATCGGCTGATTGGGCAATGGTTTGCGCCATTTCGCCACGTACCTGCCCTTCAACTTCATCTAATCCAGGTGTATCAATCAGTTCGAGTTGTAGCGGCAGGCTGCTATCGTGAATATCTTCAATTGCAGGTTTCCAGTAAACTGAACGAGGCCACTGGGTGACGCCATTTAGCGGCCCGGTTGGCAAAATCTTTTCGCCAAGTAGGGCGTTGAGAACAGCCGATTTGCCCCGGCTAACCAGGCCAAAAACGGCCACGCGCAACACGGCTGTTTCTAACCGACAGGCGATCGCCGTGAGCTGATCTACCCCTGCTTTAATCGTAGCTTGGCGCTGCAAATCCTGACTTTCTAGACGCGGCAAGTGCAGCTTGGCTCGATAGCGGTCAATTGTTCGCCGCAAGCTCAGACGCGTCTGCTTGAACAGCAATGAAGCCCGATCAGCTGCGACAACGCTCAGGCGAGAATCTTCTGAAGAGGCCACTGAGGGAGAAGAGGCTGTACTCAAGATGCTGACAGTTCAACTGAAGAGGCCAGAGAATTTGGTTCGACTCTAGCGTTGGGGGCAAATGCCAAAGCAGAGCGGTTAGGAAAACGCGCGATCGCTTGCTGTATGAAACTGCCTAAAAGCGCAGGTTGCCCGGTTCGTTGAAAGACCGCTTTGAGCGTCTCGCCGATTTTATCCCAGGCAGGCGTCGCTGTAGAGGGTTGCAAACTTTGGGCTTCAAAAAATTCAATCAAACTCAATCCGGCTAGCCGCGTCAAATAAGCGGCACTGACACCTTGCAAAAAGCCCCCCGCCACATAGGTCATCGTGCTGCTTTTGAGCAACGTACTTAGAGCTTGCGTCGATAATTCTACTAGTCCTAGCTTTACCATCACCCCGGCTAACGCTGCTGCCGCCGCCTTGCCCTGCTCTAGCGAAAAAGTTTGCCCATAGATAGCGCCCAAATCAACTACTAACTGAGCGTTAATCGCCCCTGTAGCCAGTAAATCTAGCGTTGGCAGAGGATTAGCAAAGGCTGTCGCCGCCGCCAGCCACTGCATTTGTTCAATCACGGGCTGAGCTTGGGTGCGACGCATTTGATTCAGCAAAGCCTGAACTGATCGCTGTAGGGTTCGAGCCTGCCGCAGGGTCGTTGCTAAAATAAGCTGGCGGCTTTGCTGGCTGAGACACGTTTCTAAGGCTACAGTCAGCGCTGCTACGTCGGGGGCAACGGCTTCCCAATGCTCGGTTGCAGTACCTTCAGCCTGATGCTGGCGAACTTTGATCGGCTGAGGACAGGTGGCGATCGCAGCGAGTTGAGCGGTTGGGGCGATCGCCTGGAGGCGAGTGGCTAAATTTTGTAAGATAACCGCCCGTTCTACTGGTGGATACTGGTCTTGCTTGTTAAACACCAGCATCAGGGGGTGGGTTTGAGCCAAAGGTTGCAGCGTTTTTAGCTCAGACTCGGTCAAATCATTAGCCGTTACAAACAGCAGCCAGTCTTGTGCTTCGATCTGGCTTTGATCTCCTATAGTCCAACCTGCAGCAGGCATCAAGTCGCCAACTTCGGTAACGGTTGTAGCGAGGGCTGAGGGGGGCTGCCACTGGCTACGCAAATACTCAGCTAGCGCCGTTTTGCCTGTGCCGCTATTGCCAACAATGCCAATTTGCAACACCGCTCGGCTGAGCGCTTGCTCTAAAGATTGCCGCTGCGATCGCAACGGATCTAATTGAGCCAATACAGTTGAGGCGATCGCGGTGTCAGCAACCGTCTCCATTTCGCTAGCTAGGGCATCAATGGCTACGTCAATTTGCGCCAAAACAGCCCGAACAGCCGTTTCGTCCACTACTGTTGGCTCAGTCGCCAGCGCTAGCGGCGGATGCTGCCGCTGCCACCACCACAAACCCGACCCCACCGCGATCGCACTCAGTAGCGTGGTGGGGTTGAAGACAGAATGCTGCATCCAGTCGATCATCCAGGCACCAGCGGTTAGCCCCAAACCACCGACTAAGAGGGGACGTTTGATTTTCATACCCATCGCCATATTGACAGAGCAAGCCACTTGAAAACGGCTGTTGCGCCTAAACCAGCGCTTTCTATATTCTACAGAGTGGCCACCCTAATCCTGACGTGGGAGAAGCCGAACTCTCTGCCTAGAGATACAAATATTTAGAGTTTCTTTATGCGGCAGCGCTTCTGGCTAAGATGACAAGGTATAGTCAATCTGAAGTTCTGTGAGTCAACGGTGGCGCAATCCTCGCCTAAATCTGCTAGAGTCTTGGCCATCCTCAATGGCAAAGGTGGGGTCGGGAAAACCACAACTGCTATAAACCTAGCCGCTATTTTTGCCCAGCGCATGTCTGTTCTGCTGGTCGATGCCGATCCTCAAGGATCGGCGACTTGGTGGTTTGAGCGAGGAGACAACCAGCTAGGATTCGACTGCACGCAAGAAACCAACCCAGCACTGCTTTCTCAGCTACGGGGAATTTCTAATTACGAACTGATTGTAGTTGATACCCCCCCGGCTCTTAGCTCAGAAGCGCTGCGGGCTGTGATTCCTACAGCAGATTATTTGCTGTTGCCGACGCCGCCTGCCCCCATCGACTTAGCCGCTTTAATTACGACAGTTAAAGATACCGTCATGCCAACTGGTATTCGCCATCGAGTGTTGCTCACCAAGGTAGACGCTCGCAGTTTGGGAGAAGCTCAAGAAGCTCAAAGTACGCTAACTGAGCTAAAAATTCCTGCCTGCCAGACTGTCGTACGGGCTTACAAAGCTCATGAACGAGCAGCCCTAGAGGGGGTTGCAATTACCCAATGGCGCGGTCGGCAAGCCCAGGCGGCTCAAACTGATTACCGCGGCGTTGCCGACGAAGTCCAGCACGATTGGAGAGAAGTATGACTAAAAAACGCCTGTCTGACCTACTGCGAGAAGAAGTAGACAAGCCCGAAGAGACTGCCGCCGCTCAGTCCGCTGAAGCAGCAACTTCATCGGCAGAGTCTCAACCCCCCCCTGCGCAACCTGCTTCTCAGGCGGCTGGCGAAACCCAGGCGACTAGTCGCAGCAGCCGCAGTCGCGGCCCCACTAAGGCTGACTTAGAAAAGCGAGTAAGCGAACTAGAAACCGCTCTAGCAGAGGCTCGCGATCGCGAAACCGATATTACGCAGCGAACCGAAGGACTCAAAAGCGATCTCAGTAAGCAGCAAACGCTTATCTTTCAACTCAAAGAAAAGCTAGAAAAAAGCGAAGCTGCCGCCAAAGAAACCACTCAGCAACTAGACGAAACCACTCAGGCTCTCAGCGAAGCCAAAAAAACAATTTTGCACCTGACAGAAGCGGCGAAGGCTCCGCCCACTCAAGTTAAAACGTCACCTGCGGCTCCGGAATTGCAGCCTGCTGCCGCCCCTACCCCTGCAAAGCAGCGACAACCCTTAGCCTTGAGTTCGCGCCCACCCGCCGCCCTGCCGCGCTATGTGGCTCCTTCAGCCCAGCCCAAAATGCTGACAGATGACGAAATTGGCTGGGTGGATTAAATCCACCTACTGCACCTGAATTCTGGCGAGTGCCGTATCGCGGTAATAATGAGCCAGAATTTGGCGGTAGTCGTAGCCTTGAGCCGCTAGGTTATAAGCTCCCCACTGACTCAGGCCGATGCCGTGGCCAAATCCCCGGCCATAGACCTGAACGCCACCTCCCTCAACAATGTTTAGGGAAAAGAGCGTGCTTCTTAGCCCCAGGGCGCTGCGCAGTTCGTCACCACTGAGAACGCGCGTACCCGCGTCGCCTTGAAGCCGCATGGTTACAACTCGACCGCGTGGGGTTGTGCGCTCAGGAACGGCAGCAACCAAATTGCCGACTCCCGGTATCCGTTGGCGAAACTGGGCGGCAGTGAAAGTTTCTACCCATTCGTAAACGGGGGCACCTTCATCGAAGTCTTTCACCCCCCGCAGATAGGGGAGCGGCTGAGTCCAGACATCTTCAACGTTTTCGGTATAGCCGCCGGAAGAAGAGTGAAAAACAGCCTCAATAATTTGGCCACCATAAGTCAGGACTTGCCCAGTGGTGGCATCGACAGCCGCGTGGGTAGATTCCGTTTCGTCTATTAAGCCCCGGTAAACCTGCCAGGAGGTTGTGCCCCCTACGTCATAAAGGGTGTTGCTTGCATTTTGTCGCTTGTACAAAGCATAGGAACGAGCCGCTACAGCTTGGGCTTGCAGGGCTTGCAAAGGCCAGCTAGTAGGCATTTCGCCGCCTAAAACGCTATATAAATAAGCTTCTAAATCAACGTAGTTAATCGCTAACAAACCCGCCTCAGCCGGGATGACTAAGACGCGCCCTCGATACCAGCGATCGCCAATATACACATAGCCATCTTCCGACGGCTCTACCCAAAATGCGTCGCCTTTCCAGTCGCCAAAGGCAACCTGTCCGCTTGTGTAGTTGGCCTGCATAGCTTGCTGCCCTGGTAGCTGCCAAAGCGCTTGACCCGCGACATCGCGAATAACGGCGTTGGTCGAACTTCCCAGCGTTACCTGGTCAACGCCGTTGCGAATTGCGACGCGCAGTTCTAGCTGGGCGCGGGCGGGCAAAACGACTAAAAGCCATATAAAGAAAGCTCCCCACCAGGGAGAACTTTTGTGCAGGAGGGATTTGAATTGAAAAGTTAGCAGTTTGGATAAACGTTCAGCAGCCATAGGGACAGTTTGTCGCTTGCTGTAAAGTGGGTTGTTAAGCATCAGTTGGGCATTCGTTCGTAGAAGCATTTGCCCTAGATGGATTATGAAGGACAAGGCAACCTCAAAGTTCCGCAATTTCTCGGAAACTGGTGACCGGATTTTTAACTTAAAGCTATTGTCTCTTCACCTCAAACAACTGTCTACTGCTTCAAACCGGAAACTTTAGCAGACCTTAAAAGAAGCCTGCCGTTTCATAAAGTCGCCTTAAAAGCGCCAAAATTTTATCGCCGTAGTTAACATCAGCCGCCCAGCGACCGCTGAGTTGCTGCACCAGGGGCGCAATGCCTCGCGGCACGAAGCGAAAGCGTGGATCAACCAGTTCTTGTACCAAAGGTTCAATGCTGGCATAGGCTTTGAGGTGCTGAATTTGTGCCCGTACCCCTAGTCGGGCACTGGTAAAGCTCGCGCCGCTGGGTTCACCCCCTGCCGCCCCTAAGCCGCCAAAATTGTTGCTAGTGGCGCTCAGGTTGCCCGTAAACCGTAAGAATTCTGTTTCGACGCACATTTGACAAAAGGCAATGTCGTAGTTGACCCCTTCGATAGTGGCTTCTTCTCGATACAGTTTGGGCAAATCAGCAAAGGTGTCTAAGGCTCTTTCGTTGTTGCCTTTGAGAAACATCATTAGCTGCACTTCTGAGGTGTTGCCATGCCCCATGATGCTGTCAATCAGACCGGGACAGATTTTTAAGGTCACCAGCGATCGCAGCAGCAGCGTGCGGGTGGCCGCTTCCCAACCGACTGAAATATTAAAGTTGCGCAAATCAACCGCTTTGACATAAACGACATTGCCGTAGCGCACCCGGCGAACGTTGGGATCGCTGGCTAAATCAACGCCTAGCTGATCGACGACATCAATGGGAATAAAGGCGTTGTCATTGATGATGATGCCTTTTTCACCATAGAGTCCCCCATTGATGCTGATGTTGACTTCTGGGTAAACGACTGGGCCTTCAATCGGGGTAGCATTGCCAGAAACGGCTCGGCTCCAGGCGGCTAACCCGTCGGCAATTCCCAGAGCAATTTCACGGCGGCGATTTTGCAGCAGGTTCAGGTCTTCGGAATTGGTTAAAAAGGCAATCTCCATCAGCAGAGACGGCCCTACAATCTGCCGACAAAAGGCTAAGCTACCCAAAGCAGAAGCCGTATCAGGCTTAGCGCCACGACTGGGAAGCTGAGGCACTCGGCGCAGCAGCGCTAACAGTAATAGCTCAGCCTGATTGCGGCGCGTTTCGTTGTTGGCAATGTAAAAAACAGTGGCTCCGCGAGCCACCGAGTCGGGTGAATTGCTAGCGTGAATTTCTAAGGCCACATCCTCGGCGCTGTAGCGGGCGTTGATCCAGGCAATGCTCTGGGCGGCACTGAGATCGTCGGGGACAGAAAGCGTGGTAAATCCACGCGATCGCAGTTCAGGCACGACTAAATCCCGAATTTGAATCATCTCTTTGGCTTCATTGGTGGCTCCTAAGACAACACCGGGATCAAACACCCCTCCTTCTAGCCCACCGTGGCCTGCTGAAACAAAAATTTTCCCCATCTGAGTCCCCTCACGTCAGACATTGCAGCCGCAATTGAGTGTAGTTGATGCTGCGCTCTGTCTGGCAAGGATACCTTAATCAGCGACGGACTCTACATCGAGTAACGATTAAATACAGGTAAAGATTACGTCTGGTTTTGCTGCGGCTCTCTTCTCTTCCCTTCACAACCAACAAGCTTTGAGCCATCGCTAAAGGTAGAAGACCGAATGAAAGCCGCTGACAGCAACCCTTCCATTCGCAGATTCCAGCGTTCTTAGCCCGCCAACGCTCGCCGTCAAAACGCTGGAACCTGCTAGCAGCGATCGCTTTTAAGTGGCGCTGTTATATCAATTCTCGATTTTGGATTTTCGATTTTGAATTCAACAGTCTTTGCTTTGCAGACGTTTCGTCAGTCTCATCTGTACCTTTACTTTGAAGAATCGGTGTTAAACGCTCAAGCCGCTCAGTACGCCTGCCTTACCCGCTAAAGCCAAAAAAGCAACCGTCTCTTGGGTGTGCGAAAGTTCAGCATCCAGCGATTGTTCTTCGTAAACGCCAACCCCAAAGCTAGTGCTAGTAATGGCTTCTAGCCGCAGATTGGCCGTATCAGAGCCATAATAAGACCCCAACTTGGCAATCAGTGCCGGAGCTGTGTCAAATCCTGATGCTAAACTCACGGTGGCTCGGTTGTGGTCGTAAGCACGCCCCGTCGTGCCGCCTTGCAGCAAAGTATCGCCATCAGAAGCTATACCCTGTTCAATCGCTAGCCAGCCAATGGTTTCTGCCGGATGCAGACTTTTGTTCAAAGCCTCTTCTTTTTGCATGGCTAGCTGAAAGCCCGTTGCCGACTGAGCGGTGGTGCGAGTGGTTATCCAGTCGTTGCCGTTAAAAGTTTGTACCTGAGCCAGTACCGTTGGTGCCGTGTCAAACCCTGTCAGATCAACCGAGTCAAAGCGTTGAGAGGTCAAGCGATCAGAGGCGTAGGTACCCGCAGAAATACGGGTGCCATCAGCCAGCATCCAGTCCCCCGCTTCCATAACCAGGTAAGAAACCGATTCGTTCGTGTGCCGACCGTCTTTGTACTGAGGTTCTTGCAACCGGATCTGGAAAGAACCGCTAGTAACGTTGCGGAGACGGATAGCCACCGG
This sequence comes from Almyronema sp., assembly GCF_052168255.1. Taxonomy (NCBI): domain Bacteria; kingdom Bacillati; phylum Cyanobacteriota; class Cyanophyceae; order Nodosilineales; family Nodosilineaceae; genus Almyronema; species Almyronema sp. The sequence goes on from NZ_JBQLZL010000038.1 coordinate 44,127, forward strand.
ATCCACCCCTTTCAGGGTGGGATCAGAAACGATAACGACAGGGTTTACGTAAGTTTTATCAAGGGTTACGGTTTGCCACTGGTGGTTAAGTGCTAGCGTGCCATACTCGCCGATATCTGTTGCAGCGGTAGTTGAACCGTTGCTTCCGCCGTTGGTGGGCAGTTGATCGGTGGCCAGATCAAGTTTGACGTTTTGATTGGCAAGCGTAATCGTCTGGTTTACGGCCTGAGCCAACTCACCCCCTGAAAACGTTATCTGGTAGGTACCAGGGGCGAGTGCAACCTGATAGCCACCTGAATCAAACGTTGCCGTGCTAAACACAGCATTATCAGACTGGCGCGTTGCCGTAATTTGAATCCCCCCTAGCCCTTCACCTACCGTATAGAAATCGTCATCAATCACGCTGTCGTCAAAAGCGACGCCAGTTAGAAAAACAGACGACCCAGATTTGGCAAAATTCTGAGTCGTCATTACCGCGTTGTATCCACTAAATTCACCTGTCAGGATACCTACGCCAACTTCTCTAAAGTTTTCGTTTAAGAGATTTGTCCGATGCCCCACACTCTTAAACAAATCGCCGTGTTGAGTTGCGACAAACGCGCCAATGTTTGGGGTTGCCGTCGTTCCTCGCCAAGCAATATTTTCGCCCCAAGTCCAGCTACCCGTGAAACGGTAGCCAGCGGTGCGCATGCGATCGCCAGCACTGCTACCGCCAACGCCTGTATGCGAAAAGGTATCGGTATTGAGCATCCATTGACTGTGATCGCGGGCAGCGTCAATGAGATTCAAATTAAAAGCCAAGGGCTGTTTAGCACTGCTAGAAAGTGTGCCCGGTGCCAATCCCTGGTTAAGGTCAATGCCGTATTGAGCGGCTTCAGCGCTGGGATCAAACCGCGCGCGGTTGATCATTTCCAACATAAACTGCTCGTATGCGGTGGGTTGAGCCATGTTTCTGTAAACCGTAGAGAAAACAAAAATGTCAGCAGCACCCGATGAGCTGAGTTAGCTCTCCCCAGTAGACCTCCTTTGAAACCTGACAAGTTCCCGCTGTAGCTTGACAGAAAATGCTGCAGCTTTCGCTGAAAAAATAGTTAATGCTACGGTTGTAAAGAAGCGCTTTAACAGAAACTTCAACCCGGATTGCAGCCGCCTAGCCATGAGATGGTCGTTTGAAAACGGGCAATCTCAGGCTTGAGCCATTCAAATTCCCCAAAAGCGATCGCGATCGCCCCCTTACCGTTGTTATCTGCGGTGGCTTTAAGTCAGTAATTTTGCTAGCTAGGCAAAGGCTAGAAAGCTTAAACAAACTTAGCGATCGCGGGGGGCTGGCAAAGTACAGTTAAAGGCAGAAATCAGCGGCACAAGGCAGCGTGAAAGGGGGGTAGTCAAAGGCTTTTGGCCGTTTAAGGATTTGAACTTTAGTGGCTACGGCTATCGTTTTTTGGCGTTAGGCTACCCAGGTTTGTAAAACCCGACCCTGAAGCGTTTGCGCCAGCCAGGGGGTATTCTCCGAACGCGACTTTAAAGTGTTTGTAGTTACCTGCCAACTGGCTTGTGGGTCAAACAAAATCGCTTCTAGCGGCTGATCAAGCTTCAAGGTCGGCGGCGCTTGCTTGAGGCAGTCGGCTGGTTGCTGGCTGAGATATTGCCACAACTGTAAAGCTGACCAGCGCTTAGAAGCGACAAACCGCTGCCAGAGAACGGGCAAAGCCAGTTCTAAGCCAATCACCCCGGCAGGGGCTAGACCAAAGGGAACCGTTTTTTCTTCGTAGGTGTAGGGGGTATGGTCGATCGCGATCGCCGCAAGCGTGCCTGTTTCTAACCCGGCAATCAATGCTTGCTGGTCAGTCGGTGTGCCCAACGGGGGGTCGAGGCGCAGGTTAGGGTCATAGGTTTCTAGGTCGGCGGTATTAAATAACAGGTGCATCCAGGTGGTGCTGGCTGTTACGGGTAGCCCTGCTGCTTGGGCTTGGGCAATCAGCGCCACGCTGCGAGCCGTTGAAACCCGCATAATGTGGACGGCGGTGCCCGTGGCAGCAACGCATTCTAGTAAGGTTGCCAGGGCAGTTGTTTCGGCGATCGCAGGTAGCCCTGGCAAACCCAAACGCAAAGCATCTTCGCCTTCGCGAGCGGTACCGCCCGCCAGCGTTTGGCGACAGGGCCATAGCGCTATCGGCTTTTGTAGGGGTTGTGCATAGGTTAGCAGTCGCCACAGCAGCAACTCGTGGTCAATGGGAAAATCATCTGTAAAGCCAGCAATTTCAGCCGTAGCCAGTTCTGCTAGATCACTCATTTGCTGCCCTTTTGCTCCCAGGGTCAACGCCCCCCAAGGCAAAAGACCGGGTAACTGAAGCGGGGTCACAGCCGCTAAATGATCGGCTACTGGATCGGTCGTCGGCAAAATGCCCACCCGCGTAAAGCCACCAGCGCTGGCGGCTTGCTGTAGCGAGTCTAGGGTTTCACGCGATTCAAACCCTGGTTCACCGCTGTGGCTGTAGAGATCTACCAGACCTGGGGCAAAAATTTTACCCTGCCCGTCTATGATCTCGGCTGCTGCGGGTACCGCTAGCTGAGGCGCGATCGCCCACAGTTTACCCGCTTCGATCAACACATCTGCCGTCTGATCCGTTTGATTAGCCGGATCTAAAACTCGCACTTGCTGAATCAGCGTTGGCGTCATAGCTGCTTAAAGCGCCCCTGCAGCCGTGCGATCAAAAATGCTGTCGGACAGGTGAGTTGTAATGTTAGAGGCACTCAATACTGGGCGGCTATGGACACCTGCTGGGTAGTCAATCACGCTGACGGCACCGTTGCCCTGCTTAAAGCACCAAAAGTGGGCTGGGCCTAGCCCAACCACATGGCACAAAATCGCCTTGTTGACGGCATCGTGAGCCGAAACCATAACCGTCACCGGGGTTGACCGATCGCTGTAGTCAGCCACAATTTTTTGCCAGCCTGCGATCGCGCGTTCCCAAACCTGATCTAGCGTTTCGCCTGCTTCACCAGGCATTTTCACCGTTTCAGGGGCGCTTTGCCACTGGGCTAGCAACCCTGGGTAGCTGGCTTCAATTTCGGCTTCGAGCTTGCCTTCCCAGTCGCCGTGACCAATTTCTTTGAGCCGATCTTCAACCTCCAGTTTTAAGTGAGGATGATATTTGAGAATGGCTTCTGCCGTCGCTTTGGGGCGCAGCAACGGGCTGGTTACTGCCGCGTCGATTTGCACCGTTTTAAGAAATTCAGCCGCTTTCTCGGCTTGAACCTGACCATTGGCATTGAGCGGAATATCAATCTGCCCTTGAAAGCGCTTTTGCCGATTCCATTCAGTTTCGCCGTGGCGTACTAGCAACAGACGAGGCCCTTGGTGTCGCGATCGCATTTCTGGCAGCGCCTCGCCCATGTGGCTGGTAATATTCATCGACTCTAGCTGCACCGCCTCACCCCACCCCCCGGCAAAATTCAAAATGCTAATGCCGCAGTTGGCCTGATGCAGCGCGTTTTGCTGTTCTGGCCCCAGACTGAGAGCCGTACCAATTAAAGCGCGGTTGATGGCACTGTGGGCAACCAGCAAAAGCGTTTGCCCTCGGTGCTTGTCTAGCAAAAACTGCCAGAAGCGCTGAGCTTGCTCAAACAGCGATCGCACTGGGTAAAAATCTGTTTCTGCTCCGTTCGCATCGCTCACCCGCATTTTTAAGGTTTCAGGCTGCGATCGCCATGCCTTAAACTCGGCGGGATATTGATTTTCTGCTGCCTTAAATGAAATCCCTTCCCACAGGGGCAGGCTAATCTCACGTAAGTCGGCATCTAGAATGGGGGTCGGAATCTGCGGTATTTGCGATCGCAAGACCTCCACAATTAGCGTAGCTGTGCGGCTAGCCCGCTGTAGCGGACTGCTGTAGACAGCCTCAAAGGGGATGCCAACTAGAGCCGCACCCACCTTACGCGCTTGCTGTTCACCTAGCTCAGTCAGGCCAGAGTCGTCACAGTGGCCTTGAATCAGTTTTTGGGCGTTGTAGGTACTTTGACCATGACGGACAAGAACGACACGGGTTTTCAGGGGTCTATCCTCTCGGTTGCTCAGCCGTCAAGATTTTACCGTGATGTGGACGCTTGCCATTGCCTGATCAGACACAATCCCTCAGCCTACTTAAAGCAACAGACGGTGTCATAATGCCTAGAGAAATATGCCGTCAAAACGGTTTTGTCTGGGGTTTTAAAGCAGTGGCTATGACTTTGATCAAACGGATTGTGCTGATCTTACTGAGCGTAGTCGTCGCGATCGCGATCGCGTCTTCTTTGCTCAACAGTCTTAGCGAACCTCAAGTTACGACTCGGCTACAGCTTTATCAAACCGATTTGCTGCTGCAAGCAAGCGAATGGCAGGGGGAAGAATTGGGCGTTGATCCGGCTGAGGTAAAAACGCTGCGGCAAGCCCTTTTAGGCAAAGACCCAATCGAAACAACGATCAACCAGTACAACGAGGTCAAAGAAGAGGCTGAACACAATCTTTCTCAGTCTCGTTCTCAGCTTTCTGAACTGCTCCCTAACGAAATCGCCAACGCCAGCGAAACCCGGCCCACTCGGCTGCAAGCGGCTATTCAGCAACAAACACAGCTTTTACAACAGCTCAATTTGCGGCTAGGACTACTCAAAGCCAAAGCCGATGACCCTGAAGCAGCGATCGCCACCTGGCAAACATTAGCCTCTGCCAACGACGCAACAGGCCAGACAGCCACCGCTTTAATGGGTCTATGGCAGCAACCTGCCAATTTCCAAAGCAATGCTGAATCTCTATTTCAGGCCAACTTAGACGGCTGGTTTCGTCATCAGGCGCTGAGTCGCCTCTATCAACTGCAAGATCAAGAAACTGCGCTGCGCCAACTCCAGGCAGACGTGCAAGCAACGGCTCAAAAAACAATTGTCAAGCTAGCTTTGATTGGCACTGCGCCCGTGCTGGGCTGTATTTTGGGGGTAGCTTTGCTCCTGTTTGTCGTCATTCAGCGCTTTGTCAGCGGCAAAACAGCCGTTTTGGCACAAAATTCGGGATTAGGCTGGGAAACGCCGTGGACGGCTGAAACCATCTGGCAGGTGTTGATTGTTGGCTTTTTCTTTACCGGGCAAATTTTGTTGCCGTTGCTGCTAGGCGGTTTAGGCATTAATGCCTTAGCCTTGGGTAGCCGAGGACGAGCGCTCTACGCCATGAGCTACTACCTGCTGATGGCAGCCATCGGCATTGGGGTGCTCTATGGCTCTATTCGAACCTATCGACCGCTGCCAGCCGATTGGTTTCGCTTTCGTCAAGATGGCAACTGGTGGAAATGGGGCCTCGGTGGCTACCTAGTCGCTTTGCCTCTGATGATTGGCGTTTCGGTGCTTAATCAGCAGCTCTGGCAAGGTCAGGGGGGATCTAATCCTTTGCTGCAAACTGTTTTAGAAGAAAGCGATCAGCTTTCGCTGCTGGTCTTTTTTCTGACCGCTTCCGTGGCCGCGCCTTTGTTTGAAGAAGTGCTGTTTCGTGGCTTTTTGCTGCCGTCATTGACGCGCTATATGCCTGTTTGGGGCGCGATCGCCCTCAGCAGTTTTATTTTTGCCGCCGCTCATCTCAGCCTGTCTGAAGTGTTGCCCTTGATGGTGCTGGGCGCAATTTTAGGATTTGTCTACACGCGATCGCGCAGTCTATTAGCGCCGATGCTGCTCCACAGTATTTGGAATGGGGCGACAATGTTGGGCTTACTGCTGCTAGGCAGCGCAACGTAAAAGAAACATTGCAATTTTGCCTGCAGCGTTCAGTCGGTGCCTAAACTGGGTGACTGATGCAACCCCTAGTCTGAGGAGCAACGGCAATGGCCAGTCGCAAAGTCATGATTAAAAAACTAGATATCTTGTCTGTGGGCAAGATTCAGGCGCTTGTCTTGGCGGTACTGGGGCTAATCATAGGTGTTTTTATTGCGCTGATGTCTCTGTCGATGGGAACGGCAATGGGCAACAACAGCCCAATGGCGGGGCTAGTAGGGGGTATCGGTGCCATTATTTTTATCCCTCTTTTTTATGCAGTTATCGGTTTTATTGGCGGCATCATTACGGCAGTGGTTTACAACCTAGCCGCCTCTGCCATTGGCGGTATTGAGATGGAGTTTGACTACACCAACGATCAGCTCTAAGCAAATCGGCAGTAGCCAGCTACTTTTGGGTTGGCGCTTTTTATCGGTGGCGCTGGAGAAATCTGTAGATCGCGCAAAATTCGTGCCGCTTACCAGCGTTTTACCTTCAAAATATATAAAGCTTTAGCTTTTAACTGCCTTTAATCGAGCGCTATCGTCTGTGACCTCAACCACCAATCCTCAAGCTTTGCCAGCAACCGCGATCGCATCTACGCCCCCCACCGAAACCATCGTGCTTGATGTTAGCGGCATGAAGTGTGCTGGCTGCGTTCGGTTGGTGGAGCAAAAGCTGCTGCAATGCGAAGGCGTTGTCTCAGCCACCGTCAATCTGGTGACTGAGGTAGCGGCTGTCCACTGCTATCTAGAGCAAACCGACCCCCAAGTATTAGCTCAGCAAATTACTGAGGCGGGGTTTCCAACTCAGCCTCGGCAGACTGAAGCAGCGGACTCAGATCGGGCGATGATTTGGCAAGCTCGGCAGCAGCAGGCCAACCGCCAGCAAACCCAGCAGCTGGTGTTGGCGGGGCTGTTGCTGGCATTGTCTACGCTGGGGCATCTCAAGCACTTTGGTGTTAACTTAGCGCTGCTGAGTAATATCTGGGTACACGCCGGACTGGCTACGCTAGCTTTGGCGCTACCGGGGCGATCGCTGCTGATTGATGGCTGGCAAGGGTTACGCCACGGCGCTGCCAATATGAACACTTTGGTCGGCTTAGGCACCCTCAGCGCCTACGTGACCAGCCTTATTGCTCTGTTGTTTCCGCAACTCGGCTGGGAGTGCTTCTTTGACGAGCCTGTCATGCTGTTGAGTTTTATCTTGCTGGGGCGAACTCTAGAGCAGCGGGCGCGTTACCGGGCGACTGATTCTCTGCAATCGCTCATTGCGCTTCAGCCCCAGGTTGCTCGTTTAGTCACCAATCCAGAGGCGGCTGAGGCAGAGCAAAGCGGACTAGAAATTCCAGCCGCACAGGTACAGCCGGGAGATTGGCTGAGAGTGCTGCCGGGAGAAAAAATTCCGGTAGACGGCGTTTTAGAAACTGGAAAAACGACGGTTGACGAGTCAATGCTAACGGGTGAGTCGCTGCCTGTTTTTAAGCAACCTGGCGATAAAGCGATCGCCGGAACTCTAAACCAAACAGGTGCAATTGTCTTAAAAGTCAGCGAAACCGGGCAAAACACAGTGCTGGCTCGGATGATTGACCTGGTAGAAACGGCGCAGACCCGCAAAGCGCCGATCCAAGGATTAGCCGATGTCATTTCTGGTTACTTCACCTATGGGGTTTTAACCCTGGCAACGCTGACCTTTTTGTTTTGGTACTTTGTGGGGCTACCACTGTGGCCGCAGGTGTTGCCTGCGGTTTTAGGCCACGCCCATACTGCCGAACCGATTGCTTTAGGGTCGGCGGCGGCTTTGCTCATGAGTCTGAAGCTGGCGATCGCGGTGCTGGTGGTGGCCTGTCCGTGTGCCTTGGGCTTAGCTACCCCCACTGCGATCCTGGTGGGTTCAGGCATTGGCGCAGACCACGGCTTGCTCATTCGCGGCGGCGATGTTTTAGAAACGGTTCACCGTCTAGATACGCTCGTCTTTGACAAAACAGGCACCCTTACCCAAGGGCAACCTGAAATTACCGATTGTTTGCCGTTGCAATTTGGCTGGGAGGCTAAGACACTGCTGCAACTGGCGGCAACGGTTGAACAGGGCACGCGCCATCCGCTGGCGATCGCCATTGCCCGCAAAGCGCAGCAGCTTAATCTTCAAAGTCTACCAGCCCAAGATTTTCAAACCGAAGCAGGTTCTGGGGTGGCTGCTATGGTTACCTGGCAGGGAACCCCGCAGTCTGTGCTGTTAGGCAATGCAGCCTGGCTAGCGCAGCAGGGTATTGACCTAGCCTCTGCCCGCGATCGCGCTAGTGAACTTCAGCAACAGGGTAAGACAGTCGTTTATGTCGCCATGAATCAGCACTTGGTTGGCTTGCTAGCGGCTGCCGATCAGCTTCGACCCGAAGCCGCCCCAACCCTGACAGCGCTGCGACAGTTGGGCTTGCAAATCCACATCCTATCTGGCGATCAGCCAGCCGCCGCCCAGGCGATCGCCCAAACCTTAGACCTTGACCCTGAGCGGGTACGCGCAGAAATGACCCCCGAAGCCAAAATGAGGGCGATCGCTGCGTGGCAAGCGCAAGGCCACACGGTTGCTCTTGTCGGTGACGGCATTAACGATGCCCCGGCTCTCGCCCGCGCCGATGTCGGTATTGCTCTCACCTCCGGGACTGATGCGGCTCTAGAAGCGGCTGATATTGTGCTGATGCGCGATCGCCTCAGCGACGTGCTAGAAGCGATTCGCCTGAGTCGAGCCACGTTTAACAAAATTCGCCAAAACCTGGGCTGGGCCTTTACCTACAACTTAGTCGGCATTCCTCTGGCAGCAGGTGTTTTGCTACCCGCTTACGGTATCAGCCTTAGCCCTGCCTTAGCGGGAGGGCTGATGGCGTTTAGTTCCGTTAGCGTTGTCTTGAACTCGCTGCTGCTACGCTGGCAGTTTCAGCAAGGCTAAAGCAAAATTGAAGCGCGATCGGCTAAGGGCGATCGCTCACCTCGCTGTAGCAAAATATGGCCAGCCAGGGGTTCAGTCTTAAATCGCTCAACCACATAGCTGAGGCCATTACTGGCCGCATCCACGTAGGGGTTGTCGATTTGGTTAACGTCGCCTGTTAAGACAATTTTGGTACCTTCACCTGCCCGCGTCAAAATCGTTTTGACTTCGTGGGGCGTCAGGTTTTGGGCTTCGTCCACCACAAAAAACTGCTGGGGTAATGTCCGCCCACGAATATAGGTCAGCGGTTCAATTTGCAACAGCCCCCGCTCGATCAGCTCTTCATGGCCGCGTCGCCAATAGCTAGGGCGATCGCTGGTCACCTGGGTGCCAAAAATTAAATCAAAATTGTCATAGAGCGGCTGCATCCAGGGCGTCAGCTTTTCTCCCACATCTCCTGGTAAATAGCCCAGATCTTTCCCCATCGGCACAATCGGTCGAGCAATTAGCAAACGGCTGTACTGTCCTTCGTCGGCTACTTTTTGCAAACCAGCGGCGATCGCCAGCAAAGTCTTGCCTGTTCCCGCCTTGCCAACCAGCGTTACCAGTGGGATAGCATCATTGAGCAACAAATTCAGCGCAAACTGCTGTTCCCGATTACGGGGCTGAATCCGAGAAACCCCTCCTTTAGGCAGCTTCGAGAGCGGAATAACCTTATGGCTAGTTGGCTCGACTGTGGCCAGTGCCGTTTGAGTTGAATTCTCCGTCGCCGTCAGCACTACCGCTTGATTGGGAGCCAGCGGCTGAGCTAGCTCAGTAACGCCAATTTTCTGTAGTTCCTCAATGACAGCGGCTTCGACCGTGACTTCCAGAATACCTGTATAAAAGTCAGAAACGTCAATTTTGTCGGTGGTATAGTCTTCGGCAATCAGCCCTAGCGTATCAGCCTTGATCCGCAAATTGGTGTCTTTGCTAACCAGTACAACCGGGCAATCACAATGATGCTTTAGCTCTAAAGCCACCGCCAAAATAGCGTTATCGTCACTATCGCCTTCCAGTTCAGGCGGCAGTTTGAGGAGCGTCTCCCGGTGGCAAAGCGCAACTCGCAGCGTTCCCCCCGAATCTAAATCAATTCCTTGGGTCAGGCTACCGCGCTGCCGCAAATCGTCCAGCATGCGAGAAGCCTGACGGGCATTGCGCCCTGTTTCTTCCATCCGCTTTTTGAAGCGATCGAGTTCTTCAATGATGGTGATGGGCAACACCACATCATTGTCCTGAAATCCCAACATTGCAGCGGGTTCGTGCAATAAGACATTGGTATCCAAGACAAAAGTTTTTTTCATGCTGGCGGAGAAAGTTGCAAACAAGGCGTAAACTTGTATCCTACACCAGTGAGATAACGAATTGCCCCGCCGTTGCCAACCCACGAGCGGTTAAGCAGAAACGACCCAAGCATACAGGGTAGACGCCTCCACCGAATCGGGCAAATGCAAAACCCGGTCGGGCACCCAGGCACCAAAGTCGAACTGATGTGAGATAATTCGGGTTCCTGGCTGCAACTGTTTGCGCAAATGGGGCAATAGCTTGAGGTTGAGGTGAGGCAGCAGGTAAACAATGACGACGGTTGCTTCCTGCACGTTGGCAGTAAAGAGATCTTGTTGCCAAAAGGTTAGGCGATCGCTGAACCCTGCTTTCTCAGACGCTGCTTGAGCCTGCTGTAGACACTCTTTATTGACGTCATAGCCAACCCCTTTAGCTTTCCGCTGAGCCGCCGCTATCAAAAGACGGCCATCCCCACAGCCCAAATCGTAAACCACATCGGCAGGCGTAATTTGGGCAAAATCAACGAGCGCCATCACCACGTCTTCAGGCGTGGGAATAAAACCTATGTGAGGATTCGGTAAGGAAGCCTCAGCCATGCTAAAGCTGTAGCGCCGAAGAGGTGGAAGCAGCCGACTCACCCGCCGAGCTAGCTTCTATGACCTCGCTCAGGTGAATCACATCTTCGCGCGGATTAACGTAAGCAACCCGTACCTGCAAATGTTCTCCTAAATCGGCTGGGCGATCGAAGCGCATAGGCAACTCTACACCTAGATCTTCTAAAATCACCAAACCTAGCCCTTCATGTTCTCTCAACCAGCGCAGCAGCATGGCTGGCCACACCTCATCAGAACGTCGTCGCAGGTACTCTAATGACCAATATCGCTTGGTCTGACGCTCTACTAAAACCGCTTCATAAGCCGCCGTTGAAGCGCCCTGCGTGAGTTCAGTGATCTCCATCGTCGAAAAGGGTAATGGCTCTCCTCTGAGATGCGCTTTGAGCTGAAAGTGGGCTAACAAGTCTGTGTAGCGGCGAATGGGCGACGTTACTTGACTGTAGCGATCTAAGCCCAAGGTAGCGTGACGAGCCGGGGTGGTTCCCATTTCGCTGCGGGGCATGCAGCGGCGTAACGCACAGTCTCGTACCCAACCATACGGTAGCTGTAGCAGTTCTTGCTCAGAGGGCAGTTCGGGTTGAGGTTGACTGCGAAACGGCATTGCCAGGTTGTGCGCTTCGCCGTAACGGGCTGCAACTTCTCCCGCTAAGATCATCATCTCAGCGACCAACTGCCGAGCTAGAGAAATATCTAAAACCTCAACGCTAATGTCATCGTCGCGCACCTTGACCGATGACTCTGGCATGTTGATATTGATTGCTCCCTGGGACTGTCGCCAAGCTTGACGCACTTTGGCCCACTGAGCGATCGCCGTAATTTCTGGCTCAGCTTCCACCCCTAGATCCAAAATTTCGTCTACGTCTTCGTAAGTCAGACGGTAGGTAGGCTTGATCAAGCTGGTGTGAATATCGTAACTTTCAACTTCGCCCGCTTCACTCAAACAAATACCAAAACTCAGCGCGCAGCAGGTTTGCCCTTGTACCAGACTCATTGGCCCGGTTGCTAACTCTGACGGAAACATAGGCACCATTCCCGTCGGCAAATAGACGGTTGTGCAGCGGCGGCGAGCTTCTAGCTCTAGCTCATCGCCAGGAATTAGCCAGCGAGTTGGATCGGCAATGTGAACCCAAATTTTATGCTGACCGTTGGCGAGAATTTCTAGGCTGAGGCCATCGTCAATTTCACAGGTACTTTCATCGTCAATGGTGTAAACCTTAAGATGAGTGAGTTCAAGCCGCTCTATGTCGGGATCAGACGGCGGGTTACTCAGGCGCTGCTCCACCATTGCAAGGATCTTCTCCGGGAACTGAGTCGGGATCTGACTGCGTTTGAGCGCCAAGTTCTCATGCACACTCCATAAGCCCAGATCGACAAGGAGCTGAAAAGCTGATTCTGCGGTGGCAGATCGTTCTAAAGCTTCTAGAGTCTCTGTCGCTAAAGCTCGTTGGCTAGCTTCCTCTCCAAACAGCGCTAGCCGCTCTACGGCTTCTAGGCGCGGGCGATCGCTTTTCTGCCATTCTAGCGGTTCGCCTGCCAAAACCTGCTGCACCCGGTCTAAAAAACCCTGCCATTCTTGTAAGCGCTGGGCTTCCCGGTTTAACTGGTGTTGAATTTCTTCTACTTGAGAAGCCGGACGGGGTTCGTAGCGATCGCCCTTTTGCTTAAAGTAAATTTTGTCTTCTGAGAGGAGGCGATGAGCAGCATAACAAAGCGGCAACTGTTGGTCGGAAAACAACAGTTGCGCCAGCGAAACCGGATCAGCCGCTTCCCCCAGTTCACTCAAAAGCTCCCACGCCACCTCAAGACTCGACGGATCGATAAAAGCTTCCGCTTCGGCTCGAAACTGCCCTAAGTCTTCTGGTGCATAGCTGGCCTGTGAGCTTTGAAACGTTACTTGCCGGGGATGAAGACTATGAGACTGACCTTGCTCGTCAATCACAACCCAGTTTTTCTTACCATCCGGGCGATCGACGACAGCAAGCCGGGGCGCTCCTTGATACTTAAATTCAATTAGCTTGCCCTTTTCCACCGCAGCCTGCCTTTACCTGTCTACATCCCAGTCAAGCGAAACCTAGCCCTCACGATTGACATAAGGAAGCAGAGCCAATGCCCGTGCCCGCTTGATAGCAGTCGTCAAATCGCGCTGCTGCTTAGCCGTTAACCCCGTAATCCGGCGGGGCAGGATTTTACCGCGCTCTGTAATAAACTTGCGCAGCAAATCGACATCTTTGTAGTCAATGATTTCGTTAGGCTTGATGGGAGAAACCCGGCGACGAAAATAGGCCATAGTTCGAGTCGTGCTTACTTAATCTCTTTGTGAACAGTGTGTTTGTTGCAGTGGGTGCAGAACTTCTTAAGTTCTAAACGCCCAGTGGTGTTACGACGGTTTTTGGTCGTGGTGTAACGAGAAACCCCAGCCGATCGCTTGTCGGTATTGGTGCGACACTCGGTGCATTCTAGGGTGATGATAATGCGAACGCCTTTAGCCATAATTAGCAGACTGCAGCTTTAGCAGAAGATTAGACACAAATTACTATTTTTTCACACTTTGCCGAATAATGGCAAACCATTTTTTAAGTCTTAGGTCTAAATCATAGCCGCGCCGACTGGGAATGACGACTGTACCTGCAATTCGATCGTGAAAAGTTTGTTTGTTAACGGGATCAGCTAGCGCCAAAGCACAGTCTCCCAGCAAAGGCAGTAACAAAATTACAGCCCAAGCCGCCATTGGCCCAAGCTGCATCATACCAAAAACTGCTAGCGCACATTCCAGTCCAACGACAGCCTCGCGTTTTAGCAAGTCAGGCAGCAGCGGCATTTTACCCTGGTGCAGTTTAGCAACCCGCAGGTTGAAAGCCCAGCGACCTAAGCTTTGCCCTTGACGGTTAAGCCCAACTGCCACCCGCAACCCCAGCCAAACAGGTACAAACACCATTAGCCAGAAGCCAAGATGATTGGCTGCCAAAATGCTGAACCCTCCAGCTGGTAAACAGTCAACCGCTAGCGCCGCTGCCCGTCGCCAAATCGGCACTTTGGGATAGCGAGTGAGCGCCGACATGCGGTTAATTGACTTTCTGCTCTACGCCAAATCCCACCAGTACCAGCGTATCTAAAGGGGCACCTTCGGGGGGACGACGGTAGTTTAGAATCTGTCGAATGCGGAGGTCAGGATTGATTAACTTGATTGAATCGACGGAAACGACTTTAGTGTAGGGGGTGGTCATCAGCAATTCGCGGGTTTCGGTGTTGTATCGGAAGTGAGAGACGATTGCTCTGGCTTCTTCGTAGGCGCGATCGCGCAGATAATCCCCTTCTAGAACAGCACCGTTTTGCTGCTTGGGCACAAACAACGCCCGCAGTTCTTGAGAAACGGCTTCGCCCGTTTCGGAAACCGTTTGAAAAGCCAACTGAAACCCCGGCAGGTTTTCAATGCCATCGGTGAGGGGGTATTGATTGTCTTCTAAAACTTTTTGCTTCAGCGCTGGTGGAATGGGGGCAACTTGAAATTCAGTGTGCGATCGCTCAACTGTTTGATGCGCTAGGTAATGATAGGTTCGCTCAATGCTCCAATTACCCACGCAGCACTCAAAAAAGTAGTGAAACTTAGAAAGATCCATCAAAGCAGAACTCCCTCAATAGGGCTGTGGTTCTCTACATAATGGTTTACCAAACCATTTGCAAAGACGTACCTGCAATTTACAATAGGCGAACTTGAGCAGCGTCGTTCAAAAGTATGACTCACGCTACAGATATTGTTACGCTAGCCCGCTGGATGGCGGCAGACTTTAGCAATCAGCAGCAGGCGTTTGACAATCCGCCGCTGTTTGCGCATATTCGCGTTTGTATGCGGCCTCTCCCTCACAATTTACTTTCAGGTCAAAGTCTCTATCTAGAGCAGGCTTATGACTTTGCCATCAATCAACCCTATCGGGCACGAGTACTCAAGCTGTTGGTCAAGGGCGATCGCATTGAAATTGAAAACTACACCCTACGCGACCAAGAGCAATTTTTTGGGGCGGCTCGCGATCGCGATCGCCTTGCCAAACTAACTGCCGATCAGCTTGAATGGATGCCCCGCTGTAATATGCAGGTTGAATGGACAGGCAGCAGCTTTAAGGGCGCGGTGGAACCAGGTAATGCTTGCTTTGTGGAGCGCAAAGGCCAAAAAACTTATCTCGACAGCGAATTTGAAATTAACGGTGACTGGTTTAGAAGCTGGGATCGAGGCCGTGATCCAGATACCCATGAGCATGTCTGGGGGGCGCTAGCGGGGCCGTTTCAGTTTGTGCGCAAGCAGAGTTTTGCCAGTGAAGTAGAAGGGTGAGGATAGAAAGTAAGCACCGATCTTGAGGCTCGATGAGCATGAGCCACTGTCTGCACCCATGTAGCACCCATGTCAATAACCTCGGTTTGCCGTCTGCCTACCGTTTATCCTTGGGCAAACGATAGCTGTAGCCTACTGAAAGCCGCATACAGAAAGCCTTTCATTCTGCCTTCTGCCCTCCGTCTTCTACCTTTAGCGGTGCCTCATATCGTAACCAAACAAGTTTGGATCGACTTCGCCTTGCTCAATATCGCCTAAGCCATACTCTGCCCAACGGCGATCGACCATTGAGGCAACGTCGCTGTCTGACTGCAACGGTTCGCCCCAGTCGTGCTCGGTTTCGGGATAAACCTTAGTGGTGGCATCGATGCCCATGCGGCTACCAAGACCTAACTTGGGGCTAGCAAAGTCCAGCGTGTCAAAGGGCGTATCCGGCAGAATAAACACATCTCGCTGCGGATCGACCTTGGAGGTGAGTGCCCAAACCACTTGACGCGGATCGCGGATGTTGATGTCTTTATCAACTACGATGACAAACTTGGTGTAGGTAAACTGAGGCAGTGCCGTCCAAAAAGCCATTGCGGCGCGACGAGCCTGACCGGGGTAGGCTTTGTCAATCGAAATGATGGCGGCCTTGTAGCTCAGAGCCTCCATTGGCAAGAAGAAATCGACAATTTCTGATACCTGCTGCCGCAAAATGGGGGTATAGATGCGGTTGAGGGCGATCGCGATCATCGCTTCTTCTTTGGGAGGCCGACCGCTAAACGTGGTGAGATAAATTGGATCTTTACGGTGAGTCACGCAATGAAAGCGCACTAGCGGCGAATCTTCCACGCCACCGTAATAGCCCATATGATCGCCAAAAGGCCCGTCCGGCAGCATTTCACCGGGCGTAATCGTCCCTTCTAAAACAAATTCAGCATCCGCAGGAACTTCTAGATCAACGGTTTTGCACTTCGCCAGATGCACCCCCGAACCGCCGTAGAGTCCGGCAAATAGCCACTCTGAAAGATCCACCGGAATCGGCGTGGCCGCCGCCATAATGATCAGCGGGTCAACTCCTAAGGCGATCGCGATTTCTAGTTTTTGCCCCCGCTCCGCCGCTTTGCGCAAGTGCCGTGCCCCGCCCCGTACCGAGAGCCAATGCACCGTCATGGTATTTTTAGACTGGAGTTGCAGGCGATAAACGCCCACGTTAGGCGTCCCGGTTTCAACATCTTTGGTGATCACCAATCCCAAGGTGATGATCTTACCCGCGTCTTTGGGATAGGGGCGAATCATCGGGATTTGGTTGAGGTCTACCGCTTCATCCTTGATCACCACTTGATGACAGGGCGGTAGGAAGTCTCGCATGGGTTTGGCTTTGACCACATCAAACAAAACTTTGCCAAACTCAATAGCCTGAGAAATCTTTTTGGGTGGCTTCGGCTGTTGCAGCATACCCAGCTTGCGACCCAGAGCTTCTAGTTCTTCGGGCTTTTCCATGTTCATCGCCCAGCAGACCCGCTCAACGGTGCCCATGGTGTTAACCAGCACCGGATAGGGAGAGCCTTTAACCGTTTCAAATAGCAGCGCGGGGCCGCCGGATTGCAACATCCGATTTGAAATCTCCGCAATTTCTAAATCGGCATCTACTAGCGCCTTAATCCGCCGCAGTTGTCCGCGCTGCTCCAATATCTTCAGAAATCCCCGCAGGTCTCTCGCCATTGTTTAAGAACTGTAAAGTTGGCCACCCTTCTATTATGCTATGCGGGAGATCACCCGCTACTCATGGCGGCAAAAACAAAACCACGTTGACAAAGTCCTCAAGTTCGCAAGCTCCTACAATCAGCTCCAAATCACTTGGTTCTAAAACACAGGCTAATTTCAGAATTGTTCTTTAAAGTTTTCTGAATCAGGCAGAGCCGCTTTGAAATAAGAGGCTAACCCCCCTTGATACGCCAGTTCAAACAGATTTGAGAAAATGCATAAGATTGATTTTCGCCAATGGTTGGTTGCTGAAAGCCCAAGTTAAGATCTAATTTTGACTTTCCGCTCAGAGAATATTCATCTAAGCTTTATCTTTTAATCTTTACTTTAGGCAGTGGAGTAAACTCAATGCCCTCTAAACTACTCCATGCCTCAGCAAAAATTTTAATTGTTGAGGATGATACTGTAAGTGCCCGAATTTTACAGGAGATACTACAGCGTCACGAGTATGAGATTCAGCAGGCAGCGGCAGGGTTTGAAGCGATCGCAGCAGCCAAAGCAGCCCCGCCCGATTCAGTTTTACTCGATATTCAACTTCCCGATATAGATGGCTATGAAGTCTGCCGTCGGCTCAAAGCTGAAGCGGATCTACGCGATATTCCAGTTATCTTTATTAGCGCTCGTAACGAAGTCAGCGACCAGGTCAAAGGGTTCGCAGTTGGCGGGGTTGACTATATCGCCAAGCCATTTCAACCAGCTGAGGTTTTGGCCAGAGTTCGTAACCAAATCACGCTTTTTCAACAGCGGCGTCAGCTCAGCCAGCAAAATGCCTTACTGCTGCAAGAAGTCCGCGATCGCCAGAAAACTGAAAATGCACTGAGAGAAGCTGAAGCTAAATATCGCAGTATTTTTGAAAACGTCAGTGAGGGCATTTTTCAAGCAACCGCCTCCGGTCAGTATCTCAGCGCTAATCCGGCTCTGGCTAAAATTTTGGGTTACGCTTCTCCTGCCGACCTGATTGCAACCATCACCGACATCGGTCAGCAGCTTTATACCCGACCCAAACGGCGGCAGGAATTGATCGCCTATTTGCGGCAATACGGCCAGATTAGCGATGCCGAATCGGAGGTTTATTGCCAAGACGGCAGCAAAATTTGGATTAGCGAAAACATTCGCGTGGCTCTAGATACTGCTGGAGAGGTGCTGTTTTATGAAGGCACTGTTCAAGATGTCAGCGATCGCCATCGGATGGAAGCTGAACTGCGGCAACAGCGACAGCGCTCCGAAAGGCTGCTAGTCAACATTTTGCCTTATCAAATTGCTCACCGCCTCAAAACTGGTTCTCGTAATATTGCTGAAAGTTTCGACGAAGTCACCGTTCTATTTGCAGACTTAGTAGACTTCACCGCCGTCGCTACCCAGATCTCGCCTCAAAGCTTGGTTAGCCTGCTCAATCAAATTTTTTCTGACTTTGATGCGTTGGCGGAAAAGTATGGATTAGAAAAAATTAAAACGATTGGCGATGCCTACATGGCTGCTGCTGGCTTACCTGTGCCCCGTCCCGATCATGCAGACGCCGTTGCGCAGATGGCCTTAGCGATGCAAACCACAATTGAGCAGTACCTCAAGCCCAATGGCCTGCCTTTTCAACTGCGTATTGGTATTAATACGGGAACTGTCGTCGCTGGTGTCATTGGTATCAAAAAGTTTAGCTACGATTTGTGGGGAGATGCTGTAAACACGGCTAGCCGCATGGAAATGCTAGGGGAACCCGGAAAAATTCAAGTCACTGCCGCCGTTTATAAGCTGCTGCAGAAAAGATACCACTTAGAGCAACGTGGCATTATAGAGGTCAAAGGTCGGGGGCAAATGACAACTTATTGGTTGCTGGGTCAAAAGCCTTGACGGGGCAAATCCAGTATTTTTACGGGAGTAGCATCTTGAGCATTTCTGTGTAAGATCACAGCATAACCTTGATCTAGATCACACCGACCTAGCACCTGTAGCGGTTGGGATATGGATACTGAATAAGCCCAGCTTGAGCAAGTTCTGCGGTCTTGCTCTTGGGTGACACTTTTTGGTATCAGTGATTTTTTTAAGCTAAAAGGACAATGCTTCTTGCGGGTAGTAATGACTGAAACGCCGGTCAGCCTCTTGATTGTGGATGATGAGCTTGACAACTTGCGGGCTCTTGCAACCTTGCTGTCTGAAGAAGGCTACCTTGTACGCAAAGCAGTCAACGGCGAGATCGCTTTAGAAACGGTGGCAGTTCAGACGCCGGATTTAGTCTTGCTCGACATTCGGATGCCGAGAATGGACGGCTATGAAGTTTGCAAGCGATTGAAGACCCAATCGGCCACTCAGGATATCCCGATCATCTTCATTAGTGCTTATACAGACCTGCCTAACAAAATTCAGGCGTTTAATTTAGGCGGTGCTGACTATATCACTAAACCCTTCGAAGCCGAGGAAGTACTGAGCCGGATTCGCCACCAATTGGCCGTTCGCCAGCAGCAGCAACAGCTCATTCAAACCCTCGAAACCCACCAGAGAGTGGAGCGAGAACTGCAACAAAAAAACCAGCAAATGCAGGCCATTCTGGATGCGTTTCCAGATATCATGCTGCATCTCAATGCTGACGGTACGCTGAACTACGTTACAGGCATCGATCAAGTAGAAAAGGCGTTCAAGTCACAAGCAGACAAGTTGGTTGGCTGTCATCTAGAGCAGATTTTTCCGCCTCCCCTAGGCCAACAACTGTATCAGGCGTTGCAGCAGGCGTTGTTAACAGGTCAAGTGACAACGGTTGAGTGTCCTTTGAGTGTTCATGAGCCATCGCGCCATTTTGAAACTCGCATTGTCGGCATAGAAGCTCAGCAAGCTATTTTGATTGCTCGCGATGTTACCCAGCGCAAGCAGTTTGAAGATAATTTACAAAAACAAGCTAAGCGCGATCGCTTGCTGGGCTTAATTACCCAACGAATGCGGCAAACCTTAGCCCTAGACGAAATTCTGAAAACAGCCGTTGAAGACATTCGAGCCTGGTTGCAAACCGATCGGGTGCTGATTTACCAGTTCAACGACGCCTGGAACGGCGAGGTTTTTGTCGAATCAGTCAGTGCTGAAAAATTCTCGTTGACGGGCGAGTGGTTTCGCGATCAGTGCTTTAAAGCTTATTTACAGCAGCGCTACTACCGGGGCTATGTCAGCGTCGTTCATGATGTTGATGCTATCAATGCTCCAGCCTGCTACACCAATTTGATGCAGCAACTTCAAGCTCGAGCCGTTTTAGCCTTTCCGCTTTTTCTCAAAGATCATTTGTGGGGACTTTTGATTGTCCATCAGTGTCATCACCCCCGTTATTGGGAAGAGTGGGAAGTTGACTTTCTCAAGCAAATCACAGCCCAGCTCAACATCGCCATTCAACAAAGTCAGCTCTATACTCAGGCTTCGCAGCAGGCGCGGCGTGAGGCGCTGCTCAATGACATTGTAGAAGCAATCAACCAAAGCTTAGATCTCGATCAGGTGTTATGCCAAACGGCTCATCAGCTATTGACAGCCTTTGAAAGCACAGCCAGCTTTATTGGCCTATGGAACGCAGAAACGCACGCGCTCCAGCAGGTTAAAGCTGATTTAGCCGAAGGCTACCAAACGTTCTCTGAGGCTCTTGACTCTATTGAGCAAGATCCTTACGTGCAAACCGCGCTGCAGCAAACCGACATGGTCGTCGTCGATGCATCTACGCCATTGGCCGATGACAGCGACTTTACGATCGCTGTGTTGATTATTAGTATTCGCTTTGAAGGGGAGCTAAAAGGCATTATGGGCGTCCGCTGTCAGACAGCACGGCGCTGGAGTGAAGACGAAAAGCTGCTGCTCAAAGAGTTAGCGGCTCAACTGGCGATCGCAATTCAGCAAGCCGAGCTATATCAACAGCTACAGGCAGCCAACCGCAAGCTAGAACGATTGGCTAATTTAGACGGGCTGACGCAAATTCCCAACCGCCGCTGTTTGGACAGCTATTTGCAACAAGAGTGGCGGCGGCTGCGGCGAGAAAAGTCAGGGCTGTCATTGCTGATGTGCGATGTCGATTTCTTTAAGCGCTATAACGATTTTTATGGTCACTTGATGGGAGACGACTGTTTGCGGCAAATTGCCCAGATTCTCGATCGCTCAGTTAACCGTCCAGCCGATTTGGTAGCCCGCTATGGTGGCGAAGAGTTTGCCATCGTGCTACCCAAAACAGATCTGCACGGTGCCCTGCATATTGCCGAACATATTCAACAGGCGATCGCCCAAGCGTCTATTCCCCACCTGGATTCACCCCTTAATCAGGTCGTCACCGTTAGTTTAGGGGCGGCTGAGTTGCTCCCTAGCTTACACAACACGCCTGCCGATTTAATCGCCGCCGCCGATCAAGCCCTATATGAAGCCAAACGACAAGGGCGTAACTGTTTCCGCTATCAGCCCCAAGCTCAGGCGCTCACCAGCAGCCAGTCTCAAGCCTAGCTAAGCTCGATAGCCTTTGCTATACTGCCTGTCTACGCAAACAAAGATAATGGTCACGCTTTCTCCTCAACTGCAGCAGCGTTTGGCAACTCCGCTGCAAATTGGTTCGGTCGCGATCGCCAGCCGAGTTTTACAGTCGCCGCTTTCAGGCGTGACCGATTGGGTGTTTCGGCGGCTTGTCAGACGCTATGCGCCTGATTCTATGATGTATACCGAAATGGTCAGCGCTTCAGAACTGCACCACCTGCGCCAGTTGCCCAAACTGATGGAAATTGATGCTGATGAACGCCCCATTAGTATTCAACTTTTTGACTGTCGAGCCGACTTTTTAGCCGCTGCTGCCCGCAAAGCGGTTGCTGAAGGCGCTGACACGGTAGATATCAACATGGGTTGCCCAGTTAATAAAATTACTCGCAAAGGGGGCGGTTCTTCGCTATTGCGCGATCCCCAAACGGCAGCGGCCATCGTGCGGGCTGTCGTTGCTGCCGTCGAGGTTCCGGTTACTGTCAAGACGCGCATTGGCTGGGATGACAATGACATTAATGCGGTTGAGTTTGGCCTGCGGATGCAAGCAGCAGGCGCGCAAATGCTGACGCTCCACGGTCGTACTCGCTCACAGGGCTACACAGGCAAAGCCCGCTGGGAGTGGATTGCACAGGTTAAACAGGCGCTCAGCATTCCAGTCATTGCCAATGGCGATATATTTTCAGTGGCGGCGGCAGTGCGTTGTTTAGAGCAAACGGGTGCTGACGGCGTGATGTGTTCTCGCGGTACCTTAGGCTATCCCTTTTTGGTAGGTGAAATTGATCACTTTTTGAAAACGGGAAAATTGCGGCAACCGCCGACTGTTGTTGAGCGATTAGAGTGTGCGCGTGAACACCTGATCATGCTGGCAGACTACAAAGGGGTGCGCGGTATTCGGCAAGCCCGTAAGCACATGGCCTGGTATGCCAAAGGGTTTGTAGGAGCAGCCGACCTGCGCGATCGCCTTTGTCGGCTAGAAACGGTTGAACAAGGTTGTCAGCTTCTCGATGAGGCGATCGCCAGCTTGCACCAGTCATCATCTTTAGGCCAGCGGCGGCAGAGTGAATCCCCGCAGCGATCGCCCACGTTCGTCAGCACTTAGACCTTTGGCTTGTAGCAACACACTAAAATTACCTAAGCCCATTGGATCAATCAGACGGTGCAGCAAATCTCGCCGCCGCAAAGCCCTTTGCACCGTTTGCGGATCCGTTTCGCCAATCGCCGCTAGGGCGTCGAGGCGATCGCCCAACCCCAAAGCCATTAAAAATAGAGCTTGTGGCGTTATGGCTAGTTTGTCTAGCCCTTGCTGCTGGCCGTAACGCTCTAAGGCGGTAAAGTCTACGTGAGCAGTCAGATCTTGCTGGCCGACATAAACATAGGGGTCGTTGTGGTGGGCGTGGCGGTAATAGCCCTGCAAGGTACCTTGCGATCGCGCTGGCCCATAATAGCGGCTGGCCGGATAGCCATAGTCAATCGTCAGCAGGTAGCCGCGCTGGAGTTTGCTAGCAACGGTTGCAATCCAGTCAAGTGCAGCTAAATTGACCTCGCTTTGATACCCCAAGGGGTACTGCGGCGGCTGGAGCTGAATGCCTACTAGATCAAAATAGGCCGCCAGTCGAGGGGTAGAAAGTGGCCCAATCGTGTCTTGAAACGTGGGAACTGCCGCCGCCGTATCCGCCAGCGTTACATAAATTTCTTGCAGCCCCGCCGCCGTCAAAACCAGCCGATGCACTGGAAAAGCATCTACTAGCTCATTTGAAAAAAAGCAACCTGTAATCGAGTCTGCCGGAAGTTCTGCCAGCGATCGCCAGCTTACGCGCGGTTGCCAGGGTTGCAGCCGCTGCCGTTGCTGCCGAATCAGCCCTGCTGACTTTTCCACAATGATATAGTTGACAGCCGCCAAACAGTCTGGCTCGCTTTGAGCCAGCGCATTGAGCAAATCCGCCGCTACCAGCCCCTGCCCTGCCCCCATCTCTACTAGCGTAAAGGGGTCAGGTTGATCCAAACAGCGCCAAAACTCGGCCATCTGGACGGCCAGCAGTTCGCCAAAGTCATGCCCTAGATGCGGCGAGGTGACAAAGTCTCCGGCTGGGCCTAGCCCAGGATTTGGTTTGGCGTAATAACCCCACTGCGGTTGGTAAAGTGCTAATTCCATGTACGCCGCAAACGTCAGACGGGGTGGCGTTTGAGCTTGGAGGTGCTGAGCAATTAGCTGACGCAGCGGTAAATCTGGGGTAGCAGCAGCAGGGGTCACGATTGGCGATCGCCTGTTTGAGTTTTTTGAGCGCAGTGCTTAGCCACCAGTTCTGGCACAGCCTTGGGCTTAACGCCGCTATAGCGCTTTTTATCAGGAATAAACACGACGTGGGGGCCGCTTTTGCAGTGTCCCATACAGCCTGTTTTTTTGATAGTGACGCGATCGCTCAGGCCAGATTTTTCCAGACTTTCAGTAAGCTGCTGGCAGACTTCAGCACTGCCCCGCTTGCGGCAGCTTGACTTCTGGCAAACCAAAATTTTGGTGGGTTTTGGGC
The DNA here is from genome assembly GCF_052168255.1 of Almyronema sp. Lineage (NCBI taxonomy): Bacteria > Bacillati > Cyanobacteriota > Cyanophyceae > Nodosilineales > Nodosilineaceae > Almyronema > Almyronema sp. Next base: position 67,832 of record NZ_JBQLZL010000038.1, read on the forward strand.
TATTAGGGGTAGCTGATTTAGCCGAGGCGATCGCCTGAGTCTCTGAGGGCTGAACGGCAACAGCAATTTGATCCGGGGCTAACCGAGTCACCTTCAGCGCCTTCATCTGAGACGACTCGGCTGTTTCATCCCCTTTCTGCTCCCCAATGACCCGAATAGCATCTCCCGGCAATAAATAGTCTGCCAGGATGGGTCGCAGTGACTTGCGGAGCTTGATCCGGTAGCCCCCTTGGGCAGTTAGCAGATCAATATATTTGTTGTCGGTTGTACCTTGGGGCGAAAATCCTAAAAATCGGCCTTCCAGAAAAAAATCCGTCTTGCGATCGCGCTTTGACATGTTTTGAGATTCATTTGCTAAGCATCAGGTCAGCTAGCTCAAATTTAGGGCAAATGGGCTATGACCTAAGCCTAGCCTAGCAAGCAGCGGATCGCCTTGCCTCAGCCAATGGTTAAAGTTACAGCTCAACGCCAGCAAAAGTCTCTGCTAAGATACGGTTGAGTGCGGGGAATTAGCTCAGTTGGTAGAGCGCTAGGATCGCACCCTAGAGGTCAGGGGTTCGACTCCCCTATTCTCCATCATTGACTTACCTGGGCAAAAATCAACTTATCTCACCTGGCAACGCAGGTTAAACTTGCCCTAGCGTTAACGCTTTCCCCGGCAGTTGGGTAAGCTATTGCCATACGACCGTTGGCGTCAAAGCAATTGGCTGCTTCGACCCTTTGTTGCCTTACCCGTTGCCCCCCATGAACAAGCCCCCCCCACCCCTGATTTCCATTCGCAAAGCCCAGCCTCAAGATGTCATTCAGCTGCTGCGGATTCAAGCGGATGCCCTGCGCACCCTTTGCAGCCAAGACTATGCTCCTGAGCAAATTGAAGCCCTTATCAATCGCAATATTCGTTATGCCAGTCGTGGCGGCTCTCAGCGAGAAACGACCCTAGTGGCTGAAGTTAAAGGGATGCGGGTGGGGCTAGCCACCTTGCTAGGTAGCCATGTCAGTGCTTTATATGTCCACCCTCACTATGCACGGCAGGGTATTGGTAGCCGTTTACTCAAAGCGTTAGAAAAAATTGCCGTTAATCACAAAGTTAAAGCCCTTGGCGTGGCGGCTTCCCTCACCGCCCGCCCGTTTTATCAAGCCAACGGCTACCAGGTTTTAGGGACGTCTTACATCACCACCGAACTGGGGTTGCGGATTCAATACATTGAAATGCGTAAGCACTTACGCTCTACCTCAGAAGCGCTTTAGCCCCCGTTGCTAGCCTGCCTCGGCTGGCTCACAAGCGCCAATGCTGACCCAGCTACTAGAGCCATCTGCCCAATGTTCTTTTTTCCAAATGGGGGCGTTGTGTTTGAGCGTGTCAATGGCGTACTGACAGGCGGCAAAAGCCTCCGCTCGGTGAGGACAGCCAACAGCGACTAAAACGCTAATTTCACCAACTTTTAAGTGTCCCGTACGGTGGTGAATGACAATGCGCGTTACTTGCGGCCACTGTTTGCGAATACTGGCCGCAATTTGTTGAAAAACAGCGATCGCCATCGGTTCATAAGCCTGATACTCTAACGAAACCACCGCTCGCCCTTGCGTCTGTTCGCGTACCATGCCACTCATCACCACAATTGCACCGCTGGCTGATGTGTCAGCTTGTTGATAGACCGTCTCTAAAGCCAGAGGAGCAAAGGTAATCGCAAAGCGATCGCCTGTCTGCTTTGACCCAAGGTTAGTCAGGTTAGACGTCAAGTTTGCAGTCATAGCGGTTGTTGCAGGGAATTTCTACCAGCTTATCTCGCCAGCCGCTTGCAGTACGCGAACAAGGTCAAATTAACCTCATCAACTATAGCGATCGCCACCAGCGTTGAGACACTTCAGTGGCAAAAGTTGCTAACGAAAAAGCTTTTCTTCTGCCCTCCGGTTCAGCCTGCTAGCTTTGGCTCTACTGCTTACCAAACTAAACTGTTCCTATAGGCATAGAAAATAGCCAAAAAATTTATACAAGCTATCAGAAAAGCCCAGCGATCCCGTCTCTCTTGAGTGAGAAAGTTGCTACAGAAAGCTT
>NZ_JBQLZL010000039.1:0-134955 GCF_052168255.1 Almyronema sp.
GTTGAGCTTTAATTTAAAGTCTGGCTAAAAAAGCCGGGAAGGCGATCGCTTTCCTGGCTTTTTTCAGTTCTGATCTTCTTTGTTTTCGCCGCGCTGGACTATCGCTCAAGGCAAAATGCAGAGGGTAGAAGCAAAGCTTTTCTATCAGCGGTTTTTAGCCGTTGCAGTGGCTACAGCAATAACGCTTTTGTATCAAGCTGGGGGTAATACCAATTCTCGATTTTGGATTTTCGATTTTGAATTGAACAGTCTTGGCTCTGCAGACGTTTCGTCAGTCTCATCTGTACCTTTCTTTTGAAGAAGTGGTCTAAATCTTGATTGCTTGTGGGCTGAAGTTCGCCGAACTTACTCAGGTTGACCAAAAAGGGATGAAAAGTCAGCCCTTAGCCTGAGGCGAGGACGAAGAACTGCCTTAGTGTGTGAAGGGAGGTCATATACTAGCCTCACGTTCTCGAAATCAAAGTGGCTGTCATGTCAGTGAAAAAAATTGTCGGTTGGATGCTGCTAGCGGTTGCTGTAGCGCTCTTTAGCAGTTGTATTCCCAATGGACTGGTTGAGCGAGGCATTGAGCGAGAACTGCCCCAGTACATTGGCCCAGCCGCAAATTACGATGTTGATATTGATGGGCTAAAAGTGCGATCGGGTGAGGCTGATCGAATTTTTGCCGTCGGAGAGCGGGTACAGCCGACAGGTGCTCCTGTGATCGATCGCCTCGAACTCGAACTGCAGCAGGTTAAATACAACCGGGCTGAAGAACGCTTAGACAGCGTTGGTAGCGCTCAGGCCACAGCGCGAATCTTGCCTGCCGACCTGGCTGATTTTCTAGAGAGCTACCGCAATGTCCGAGAAGCCGCGATCGCCTTACAGCCGCCTAACCAAGCTACGCTCAGCGTTCGCCCTGAGGTGGGTAACCTGTATGCGCCTGCAGGTATTACGGTGGCTATTACTGGGCAACTCGTGGGCGAGGGCAGCTTACTTAGCTTCAATGTTTCTGATGTCAGTGCTGCCGGAATTAGCTTGGGTTCAGAAGCGGCGCGACGTATCTCCCAGGTAATTAATCCGCTAGCCGACCTTTCGACGCTGCCGATCGCCTTGAATATCCAGAATATTCGGGTAGAATCCGCAGCCATTTTTCTAGAGGTCACTGCCGATCCCACCAGTTTTCAACTACCGTAAGCAAAGCTAGGTTATTCTATCAGTGCGATTCCATGCGATCGCGCCCCTTTTCAAATCGTTCAAATTGTTTAAAAGGTTGATAATTGCGCTGATTGCGCTTCAGTCCAGTAAAATAACGGCTCATAGCGTGCTTTGGGTGCCTTCACACGGCTTTACATATTTGTTTCACCCTAGCTAGTTCGACTTAGGTGTCTGTATGACTTTTGTCGCTCCTCGTTCTGATAGCAGCCAAACTCCCCTTGCCAAAAACGTTCGCGAAAGATTAGAACAGCGTCTCCAGATGGTCTATACACCAGATGCAGCCGCTCAGAACGAACCCTCAGAACCTCAGCCATCCGTGCCGCCGATGGTGGCGTTATCCAACATCAGTAAAACCTACCGCAACGGCAGCAAAGCGCTGGTCAACATCAATCTGGAGGTCAAACGGGGTGACTTTTTGTTTGTAACCGGGCCTTCAGGTTCAGGAAAATCTACCCTGCTCAAGCTGCTTTATGGGCAAGAGCGTCCCTCAGAAGGCGCAATCGTGGTCAACGACCATGACATGACTAAAGTAAGAGGCAATCGCCTAGCCAAGCTGCGCCGCCGCATTGGTGTTGTGTTTCAAGACTACAAGCTGATCCCCCGTCGAACGGTAGCCGAGAACGTAGAATTTGTTCTCTGGGCACAAGGGTTTACCCGTAAAGAAATTAACCGTCGCCTTTGGCCAACCCTCAAAATGGTTGGGCTACAGCACAAGGCTCGGTGTTTCCCCGATGAACTCTCCGGTGGTGAACAGCAGCGGGTTAGCATTGCCAGGGCTGTCGTCAGCACTCCACCCCTGCTTTTAGCCGATGAGCCGACGGGCAACCTCGATTCAGACAACTCTATGCAGGTGATTAGAATCCTCAAAAAGCTGAACTCGATTGGCATCACTGTCATCGTCACAACCCATAACGAACAACTTGTGAGAATGTCCAATCATCCTGTTGTCCAGCTTTATAACGGCTACCTCCATCAAGTCCGCCGATAATTTTCGGAGGCTTTAATCGTCATCGTCGTCCTCATCTAAAAACGTCTGCTCATCATCAGGGTTGTCTAATTCTTCTTTGAAGCCCCGTAGCGTTTTGCCCAAAGCGCTACCCAGTTCTGGAATCTTCTTTGGGCCGAAAATTAAAACCGCCACAATAATGATGATGCCAACTTCCGGCCAGCCTAAACCAAACATGAGCCTCCTGGGTTAAGTTTTCAACACTATACTGTGGAATTGGCACTCGCAGGTTAAGCGCCTTTGGGCTATCTCAAACACCTGCTGGCTCTGGCTGATAGCGAATATTGGCTTTACGCAAACGAGCCACCGCTTCACCGAGGCGATCGCAGTCGGCAATTAGGCTAACTCGCACATAGCCTTCACCGCCCCGGCCAAAAGCATTGCCAGGGGTGACCACAACGCCTGTTTGCTGTAGCACCGATAAGGCAAAGTCGGTTGAGCTAACGCCCAGCGGGCAAGGCACCCAAAGGTACATTGTGGCTTTGGTTTGAGGCACATCCCAACCCAAGCTAGCAAACGCCTGAATCAGAAAATCACGACGCTGACGGTAGCGCGTTTGAACTTCACTCAAGTAGACATCTGGGAGTTGCAAAGCCGTTTCTGCTGCCCGTTGCAGGGCAGCAAAGATGCCATAGTCTAAGTTGGTTTTGAGCGTTCGCAAACCCTGAATAATATGGCGATTACCGACGACAAAGCCAACTCGCCAGCCAGCCATGTTGTAGGTTTTGGAGAGGGTATGAAATTCCACGCCAATTTCTTTGGCACCCGGAATTTCTAGCAGGCTGGTCGGCTGGTAGCCGTCAAACGCTAGCTCAGCGTAGCAAAGATCGTGAACAAGGATAATTTCGTGCTTACGGGCAAAGGCAACCACCTCTTCAAAAAACTCACGCGGAGCGGTGGCTGCCGTTGGATTGCTAGGGTAGTTGAAGTAGAGAATTTTGGCGCGATCGGCCACCTCGTCCGGAATCTGAGCCAGATCGATTAGCCAGCCATTGTCAGGTTTAAGAATTAGATCGTAAATTTTGCCGCCTGCGATCGCGGGCCCGCGAAAATGAGCCGGATAAGCAGGCGAAGGCACCAAAACAACGTCTCCCGGATTGATGTAGGCCAGGGCTAAATGGGTTAACCCTTCTTTAGAGCCTAACAACGGCAGGGCTTCTCCTTCTGGATCGAGTTCGACGCCATAGCGGCGATGGTACCAAGCTGTAATCGCTTGGCGAAAACTGGCAGTGCCTTCAAAAGGCGGATAGCCATGATTGGCCACATCTTGAATAGCAGCCATTGCCGCTTCAACTACTGGGGTTGGGGTTGGGCCATCCGGATTGCCCATGCCCAAGTCAATCAGGTCAAGTCCCTGTTCGCGCGCGCGGGCTTTCAATTCGTCTAGTCGGGCAAATACATAGGGAGGCAAAGCGCTTAAGCGCTGGGCTGGCTGAATCCAATCGAGGCTCATGGCTGCACCTCCTGAGCGGTTTGAGCAACTTCACTCTGTAACCGAGAACGGCTGGCACTCACAGGTACCGTCGTTGAGACCATCGCCGCTACAAGCTGTTCCGGGGTAACGCTAAAAGGCAAATGGTGAATATCAGAACCCGGACGACAGGCCATCTCGGCAGCATAACGGAGTTCGGCCAATGAAACGTCAGCTAAACCCAGATCTTCAAGTGACTTAGGCAACCCAATCTGGTCATAAAACTGCGTTAACTGCTGGCGAGCCGAAGCGGCCAAAGAGTTTCCCTGCCCCATTTCCTCAAGTCGGAGCTGCACTAAAATGCCATAGGCCACTTTTTCGCCATGCAAGGCTGGGTGACTGGCAGCTAAATGGGTTAGCCCATTGTGGACAGCGTGAGCCGCTACTGTACGGCATTGCGCCCCACCTAAACCGCCAATCACACCCGCCAACAGCACCGATGCATCTACAACTTCGCGCCATTCAGCCCCGCCGGGTTCTTGCAGCGCTGCCTGAGATTTTTGAAAGAGCAAATCACGCAGCACGCGTGCCTGCTGCACCGCTGCCACAATCAGCGAGTTTTGCGCGTGGCCGCTGCTGACTGAGGCTTCGTACCACTTGGCTAAGGCATCACCAATGCCCGCCACCAGCGTTCGTTGAGGTGCTGTGGCAACCAGGTCGTAGTCTAGCACTAACAAACGGGGACACTGGGGCAAACCCACATCGTACTGAAAAGCCCCCTGATCGGAATAAACGTTAGAAAGGGCTGTCCAGGCTGCGCAGGTAGCCGCCGAGGTAGGAATCGTAACGACGGGTAACTGCTGCTGGTAAGCCAGCAGTTTAGCGGCATCTAGAGCCTTGCCGCCACCGACACCCAAGATGACATCAGCCTGGTGGTCAATAACAGCGGCTTGTAAGCTGCGTTGTGCTGACTCACTGCAGTCTGCCCCGTAAACCGCTCGCGCCACCGCTAAATTTGCCAGCGGCTGGCTCAGCCAAGGCTCGACTAGAGCCAACGTGCGATCGCCAGCGACTATCAGCGGTCTTTGCCCCAACCGGGCGATCGCATCACCTATATCCGCCAAGATGCCAGAACCGCGCAGCACCTGAGCTGGTGCAATGGTTAAAGGAGCCAATGTGAGCTGAGTCATACGCCAACGTTTACGCAAATGAGTGACACAGAGGATGAAAACAAGGCGATCGCAGATTTGGGCTAATGGCTATGCCTCAATCTTCGAGGTGATTAAAGTGACGCCCGTTACAAAGCCTTGAGAAGTGATCTTAGCGGCTAGAGACTCACTTTAACTATCCTTTGCGCTCAAGTCTGTCATTTTAGAGATTTGAGCTAGACGGCTCTGATCAATCCGGATGGTTTGAGGTGCTCCGGTTTGCTCATCTGGCACAGGCTGTAGCTGACCCAAATAAACCAAATCTGAAATCCCGTCTGGACGATGGACAATCGTTCGGGCGCGGATAGTGGGAATTTGACCGGGTGGGCCTAAACGTCCGGGCTTGAGTAAGTTACTAGCGGCTTGCTGCAGCGTTGCGGCTAGCTCGGATTCTGTAATGGTCTGCGGCACCTTGATCACAATTTGAGCAGCGCCAGAGTCAAACACGGTGGTATAAGGAATAGCCCCTGGAATGCTGGTTCGGGTAAACGGCTCAAAGCTCAATCCCAAAAATCCCACCGTCAAAACCCCCATAAAGCCCGTTGCCCCTACTAGCCGGAAACGAATGCCCCACTGCGCAACAAAGGCGATCGCGGTTATACCCGCCAGCACTAAGGTTAAAATTGCAGCCCATTGGGTAGCTTCTAAAAAATCAGCAGGAGTTGGCATAAGTCACACAGAAGAGTTCGAAACGCGCCGTGTTTTTGCAGGTCAAATTAAGACGCGGCTTTTCTTGATCCTATCAGTCAAAGCCCCCCTCGCTGTTCGGTCTTCGATCCAGGGCGCGGCCAGACTCAAGCGGCTAGACTTAAAAAGCTGTTTAGCCCTCAAGCTGATTGAGGTTACGGCGTATTGCACGTATTCGCAGGAACATTAGCGGCGATCGTTGCCATATTGTTAGTGTTGCCAGACAGCGGTTCTAGCTGAAACTGGCCGTTGTTGGTACGAATTAAGCTGGTGGTATCTTCGTTGACATTGTTTTGCACGCGTAGGCAAACTGTGCTGCCAATCGCCGTGCCATCGGCAACTGCTCTAATGTCCGTAGCGTTGGTGCTGAGTGTATTAGACTCAATCGCTACATCAGCTCTAGAAACACCTGCTACAGCGCCGCCAGCAGCATTGCGCTGAGCCTGAAGGTTAATCCCTTGGCCGCTGCCATGACCTTGAATCGTATTGCCTGTAATCAGCGCCCTAATCTGCGGATTACCCGCCAAAAGATTACCAACTCGCAGGTCAATGCCATCATCGACATTGTTGGCAATCAGGTTATCTGCAATAGTCAAGCTGGCGAGGTTGTTCACGCCTTCAACCGCAACTTGAATGCCGTCTCCCGCTAGGGGCGAATTGGTACCGTTACCTTCAATTTGGTTATTGGTGATGGCAATGTTGCCCGTAGCGGTTCCTCCAATCACGACCACAATGCCGTCCCCAGCGTTGTTATCGCTAGGATTAGCTCCCCCAATCGTATTATTGGCGATCGCTAAATTCAGATCCCCAGAGATATTGCCAACGGCAATAGCTTGGCCTTCAATCCGCGGATTACCATTGCCCGTAGCGGTTCCAATAACCGTGTTGCCCGCAATTCTGGCGGTTCCGGTGACTTGGTTAAGATAAATAGCGGCTGGGCGTGTCGTCGCCAGATTGTTCGTCCCTAAAGTAGCAATGCGGCTTAGCTGATTGTCTAAAATCTCGACATCTACCGCATCAAACACCCCAATGCCGACGTTGCTAGCATCAAAAACCTGATTCCGCTGAATCAAGGCTCCATCAGAACTGGTGAGCAAAATAGGGGCAACGCTAATGTTAAAAATCTGGTTATCTTGTATCAACAAATTATCGGCTGTCAGCGCATTAATTCCTTGCTGGGCATTAAAGAGCCGATTGTTTTGAATCACACCATCGGTTACCGTATCTAGCGCGATCGCGGTGGTATCCACCTGAGAAATGTCGTTTTCCTGCAAGCGCACGTCAGCCACGTCGCTGACTACAAGGCCAAACTGTGTATTTGTAATTGTGTTTTGCGCAACGGTGGCTTGATTCGATCCGGCGGCTAACGTAATGGCGGTTTGATCAATTTGCGAAATTTGATTGCCTTGAATTAACAGCGCAGGCGCATTAGTTGCAGAAATACCAAACTCAGCATTGAAAAGTGTATTTTGCTGAATCAGGCTATTTTCAGCATTTTCCAAAACAATAGCAAAATCATCAATCTGCGAGATTTGATTATTTTGCACAACTGCATTGTCAGATCCTGACAAAACTGCAATCCCTAAGCGATCGTTTGTCAGGATGTTGTTTTGCACCAGAACATTGTCAGCGTTGTTTTGCACCACAATGCCCGTGCCGCTCATTTGGGCAACCGCATTGTCTTGTACAATCGCCCCTGAGGCTCCGCTAACCGTAATGCCATTCACCGCATTGCGAATATCAAAGCCCGCCAGGATATTGTTACCCTCAATCAGCGTTACCCCACCGTCTATGCGAGGCAGTGTACCGCGATCGCCAAAATCTGGTAACACAATAGCTGTCAGCTCACTACCAATTTCTACTGGCAAGCTTTGCTCAACGCCGCTAGAGCGCACCTGTAGATTGCCTGGAATCGTAAAGCCACCGCTGAGCGGATTGCTCAGCGAATCGCCCGGTCGAACATAGACAACATGGCCTGAACCAGCAGCCGATAACGCCGCTACGAGGGTATTGACCGGATCTTCAACGGTGCCGGTGCCAGCAGCGCCACCAGGCGTCACATGGACAAAGAAATAAGCTTCCCCCGTACTTGGGTTGATGGCCACCTGATCAGCTTGAAAGTTCAGGTCAGTTTGCTTTTCAACCACAATGGCCTGATTGCGAGTCAAGCTCTCAGCCGCTCTTGCCCATACCAGCCGTTCTGGCGTTACATCATCAGCCGCTGGCAGGGGGGTGGGGCTACCGAGACGGGTGTTAACCGAGAAAAAAACGTTAGTGCCAAACAAATCATCATGCTGTACACCCAAACCAAAGCGGAGATTCTCTTGTAAGCGATAGTCTAAACGCAGCCGTACACCCAAACTATCGTCTGATTCGTTGCCACCATAATAGTAAAGACCCGAATAAGCCCATAAATTACCCCAGCCTTCGGGCAGTTCCAGCAGACGAAAACCTGCATCAACGTCAACTCCGCCTAAAGCAGCTTCAAACTGATTTAAACGACCTAAATCAAATATCAGTTGATTGCCCTGAAAGCGAGGATTCAAGGGAGTACGGCTCGTATCGCCGTCACCAGATACCTGATTACGGGTATCGCCAATGGGTAAATAAGCGTTGAGATGGATATCCCAAACATCACCAAAGGCTTCTAGCCCTGCTGCAAATTGGGTAAAATCACTGCTGCCAGTATCGCGAAAATCAAACCCAGCATACCCCCCTAACAACGTACTACCCGCCAAAAATCGGTAGCCTGCCAGTAAGCTGCCAGCCAAATTGGCCTCATCATCTAGACTGATACGCGGCACCCAGTAAATAACATTCTCGCCAGGAGTTTGTTGTAAAGGAATAAAACCTTCAAATCCGGTGAAGCCATCGCTATATCCGCCGTTAGCACTGTTGTAGTTAATGTGCCAGCGGGGACGAATGCGTAGATCAGTCGCTGTGGTTGAAGCCGATTCAGAACTTTGCGTTAGCAAGACCGCTTGAGGCACTGTTTGAGCCAAAGCGGGGGCAATCGTTAACGTGACCGCCAAAAGACTGCCTAAAGAAAGGCTGCGACAAACAGCAGAAGCATAGAATGACATAGCAATTGGAGGTAGTTTACTTGGCAACAAAGCGTCAACGAGCTTACCTAGAGAATTCCCATAGAAAATACGCGATCAGCAGTATCACGATGAGACAACTACAAAGATCCCTGATTCTTCTTTAAGCTTTGGAAAAGTAGGGAAGCCACGGGCCTAACGATAGTAAACTGCTCTCGGCTGAAATAACTACGACGGGCTAAACTCATAATCATTGCTTGTACCGTGAAAATCTCAGAGTTTCTCAACCAGACTCTGTTTGCTATCACCGTCGGTTTATGAGGAACGGCTTGAGCCATACAACATCACTGAAGGAGAGTGTTCATGCTGCAGATTCGCCCCCGCGCTCTAATGGTTCCAGCGGGCATCGCGATCGCCCTTACGTTGGCTGGTTGTGGTGAGTCCAAAGTAACCCAATGTAATCGGCTAGCTGAGGTCGTCAACCAAACTCAAGGCTTTATGCAAGAGTTTGAGACAGAAATTCAAAGCTTTAGCAGTAATGCAGCGTCTGTCCAAAACCTGGACGACATCAAAGCGGCTGCTGGGCAATACACCACTGCTGTCGATACGGTGGTTACTAACTTAGATGGTCTGGTTACAGATTTAGAAGAAACCGATCTGGCTGACGAAACGTTAGTTCAGTTTCGAGACGAGTACGCGACGGTGGTTCAAGGGTTTAGCAGTGCCTTACAACAGGCCAGTCAAGCGATGGAGCTTGTTGTCAATGTAGAATCCGAAGCAGAGCTTCCAGCCAGCATCGAAGCTTCTCAGCAACAGACTGTAGAAGCTGTCAACCAAATTGAGCAGCTCTCCCAAACTGAATCCGAAATTATCAACGAAGTTAACACTTACTGCGGCGCGGCTACCCCAGTAGAACCCGCTGAAGGGAGCAGCGTCGAAGGGGAAACCCCAGCCGTTCCTGAAACCGAAAGCGCTGAATAACCAGCGTCCGCAAAACCCAGAGGGAAACGGCTCTGAGCGCAACCCTCTGGGTCGAGTAGCTAAAAAAAAGCTAAGGGTCTCGCTATTTTAGCGATATAGCTGTCTATGCTGGACACGACGAAGTGATCGGAGTTATTCCCTCGGCTATCTAGGTTTGAATCAGGAATCTTTGCTCGTGAGCCAACAGCCTAAAATTATTCGTCTTGACATGCTTGATACTGATTATGTCAAGCTCACAACTGGCGACAACATTCCAGAAGATCGAAAACGAAGACTTGCCGCCGATCATTACAACATTGAACTTTTAAGTCGTCATCTGATTCGCTATCAATATGCCGATCTTGACCAGCAAGGACGAGACGATGTTCTTTGCAAAATTGGCACAACAGCAGACCTGTTCACCCCTGCCGATATGGAAGCAATGGACGATCGCCTACGCACGACAGGGCAATTCTTTCTTACCCAGGGTGAACGGCAACAGGTCGTTAACTGGCTGCAAGATGAGTTGGGGGTTACAGTCGAGCTAGGCGAGCCGGGAACAACCGATGATAAGGCTTGTTAGTAGCTAATTTTGAGCGCGGTTACGGGGACTTCATCCCACGATTCAACCGTCCGTAGGCAGGTTGTCCACCCTTCTTGCTTTTGGTCTGCGGTTAAATTTTGCTCGAAGGTGATATGACATTCTCGCGCTTGGGCTTCGTCGTAGCAAGCAATGCAGGAATAAACGATACCGCAGGGATCGATCTGTTCATTAATCCAAATAGGTTTGGCCATTGTTCCGGGAGAGATAGCTAAAGTCAGAAGGCAGAGTGAAAGGTTTTTGGCAAAAGGCTATCAGGAGTTTGAGTCTTAACTTTATGGCAGCCGCGATGCGCTTCGGCTAGAGACTGCTGCTAGGGCGGATTGCTCATCGTTTATCTAATCGCTAACGCCAGCCAGCGATCGTCCCAGGCGCGTTACCTGAGCGAAACCCCTAAGAAGTGGCCAGTTCCGGCGACTGCTCACCCGCAACACTGTGAATGATTTGGCGCATTTCGGCGATCGCTTGGAGCTGGTAGTCGCTGGCTTCTTGAAACTTGCCAACCTGTTCAGACAGCGTTTCTAAGCCTTGCCGTACCGCTCCTAGCTGTTCTTGAATCGGCTGTAGCAGTTCTTCGCGCAGCTCTAAACGTCCAAACAGACGAGCAACTTCGCCACGCTTTTCCTGAAGCTGAGTTTCTAGCTGCTGCGCTTCTTCACGCTGAGTCGTTTGAGCCGTTGTTTGCTGATCGACCTGTTGCTTTAGCTCAGCAATTTTTTCTTGTAGCTGTTTCGTTTCAGTTTCTAGGGTCTGGAGATCGCTAGTTGTCTTTTGCCGCAAAACTTCAATTTGGTTGAGCACAGGTTCGAGGTCAACCGGGACAGCGGGAGCTTCTTCAGTGCTCAAACCCTGGCGACGCTTAAGCAATGCCTGATGCTGGCTGAGAATCTCTTGGCGTTCTAGCAGATTGCGGCGCTGACCCACCAGTGTTTCATTCAGCATCCGGTAGCGATCTTGTTCTTCGTCTAGCTCAGTTTCTAGCTGGAGGCGATCGAACTCGCTGACCTGCTCCATTCTGGATTTGAGATCGTCAATCGCCTGCTGTTGCAAATCGAGTTCTTCTTCTTGATCGCTAACAAAGCGCGACACTTTTTCAAGATCTTTTTCCAGTTCACTCACAAGGGCTTCTAATGCTTCAATCGGCATGGCTTCCAGGGCTGCCATATCGACCTTGTTGCCCAAGCGAACTTTGTCAGAAGTATTGAGTAGCTGATAAATCTGCTGATAGAGATTGCTTTGATCCTGAAGCTGCTCAGATAAAGCTTTTGCTTGCTGCTGCTTAAGATCGAGGCTTTCCTGGCACTTTTTTAACTCTGATCGAGTGGTAATTAAAGTGCTATTGGCCTCATGCCAAGCCTGCCAGCGATCGCGAATTGCTTGAGCCGTCTGATCGGTTTCTGCTTGTTGGTGCTGAGCGGCTTCGCGTTGCTGTTCGAGGGCTTGTAAAGATTCATTCAGTTGCCCTTGCTGCTGATCCACGCGCTCAAAGGCCGCATTAAGCTGTTCTCGTAAAGATTCAGTCGGTGCGATCGCGCCAGTTAGCCGATTTAGAGACTCCTGAAGCTGCTGCTTTTCGGCTTCACCTAAACCGCCTTGCTGTTGTAGCTCGCCTTGGCGCTCTTCTAAGCGCCGCATTTCGCCATTTAGATGTGCCCAAGCGCCATCTAGCTCCTGCGTTTTGCGCTCTAGCTCTTCGCGTAGCCGATCAACTTCACCACGAGACTGCTCAACCTCCTGCCGTTGAGATTCGATTTGCTCAATATCTGCTTCAGCTTGCTCGACCTGCTCTTGCCGAGCTTCTAGCTCCATTTCACGGCGATTTAGCTCTTGACTTTGAAAGGTGAGTGACTGCTTCCACTGATCAATTTCTTCTTCCTGAGTTTTAAATTTTTTGCTCAGGTTAGAAAAATTTTGCAGGATTGTCACTAGCTGACGACCTGCTTCAGAATGGCGCTGCACCTGGCGATTGTTGCTCAAATCAACCATCACTAGGGCACCCGCATTGTAGCCAGCGTCGTCGGGTGCCGGAATGATTTCCTCTCCCGGTACCGAACTCCAACTTTGCTCACCGCGCTGACACGCAAGCAGCTTGAACTCTGCTTTGCCGCCACTCATGAATCCGCTCTTTCTCTGTACTTCAGCTAGATACAGCACGCTGATCGTCCTCTTTCTTCTGTCTCTGTACCCGGATGGAATATCTACCCTGTATGTGCTTATCCATAACAGTGACAGATATTTACCTAACTCCCCTTAAAGATTCTAAATAGGTCTGAGGGCTGTATAAAGGTTTTACAACTGATGGCTAGGAAAGTCATCACGCTCTCAAGCTGTAATCATGTTGTAACCTGTTTCAGACCCTTCTGGAACAGTAAAGCTAGCTACTGAAACCCAAAAGCTTGATTCATAATGCCTGTAAGCGCAAAAAGTATAGAACCTTGAGCCGCGCAAAAAACGGCATGGCTTTGGTCATCTATCCTATCCTCATATCGACTAAAATGACTAGCGATCGATCAGGATCTGTGCTAGCGGCAAGCTTGACTACTTCAACTCGCAAACTTTGCCAAAACCACGCCTCTGCAGCTCAGCCCACCCTCAGACAGCGGCAGCTACTACCAGCCGAATCCATCAAGTTTTAATTAACTAAAACCAATATTTGTTGCTATCGTGAGGTGATCTAGCCACAATGCGGGTCTAGCCTCGTGTTGCCTATTAGATAATATTGCTATACATCTGCACACTGATAAAACATGCAGGGTCAGCTAAGCGAAATTGATATCCGGAGTATTCTGCAGCTCATCGAACTGGGGCAGCGGACAGGAGAACTCTATGTTGAAACCTATCGCCCGTCCTCTCACCTGAGAACTTCAGACCGAATTGCTTTAGCGCCGACCCAAGCTTGGTTGATGTTTTTCTTAAATGGCCAAATTGTCTATGCAGGAGATACCAGCGGTAATCTAAATCGTTTGCGAGACTATTTACACGCTTATCGACTCGACGGTTCTTTAGATACGACGGTTGTTTCGGCGATCGCCTCTTTCAACTCCCCTGAATATGGCTATCTCTGGACTTTGCTAGAACGTCATATCCTCTCACCCGATCAAGGCCGCACCATTTTGCAAAATATGGTGCACGAAACCCTGTTTGATTTGCTCAGCCTCCACCAAGGAGGCTTTGTCTTTAAGCTGAGTTCAGCCCTAAATCCTCAGCTAATGACGCTAGAAATTGAGCCACTAGTGGTGAAGACGATGAAGCAAATCCAAGAATGGAAGCAATTTCATTCTTATATTCAGTCTCCCCAACAGTGCCCTGTCATCCTGGAACCGCAGCAGCTCCAAGATATGATGCCTTCCGCCGCCTTTAGCCGCTTGTCTAAATGGATGGACGGACAAACCTCTCTTAGGCAAATTTCACGCTACCTAGGTCGCGATCTGCTAACCGTCACCAAAGCCATTTATCCCTACATTCAAAAAGGCTTCATTCAAATGACAGCCGATACTGCCGACTTAGAACTTTTTCCAGACGAAGCAGAAGTTTGGCAAGAGAGTGCAGTCCCTCGCATTGTCTGCATCGATGACGGTGCTGCAGTTCGTCAAACCGTTGAACAAATCCTCGATAGTAGCGGCTATGAAGTGACCTCAATTAGCAATCCCCTCAAAGCTCTTAGCCTGCTCTTTCAGCTTAATCCCGATCTAATCCTCTGCGATATTGCCATGCCTGAGCTAGAAGGGTACGAACTGTGTGCCATGCTGCGCCAGTCTACCGCTTTTCGCCAGACGCCCATCGTCATGCTGACTGGCAAAGACGGTTTTATCGATCGCGTCAAAGCGGGTATGTCTGGCGCTACCGACTACCTGACCAAGCCCTTTGGTGCCCATGAACTATTAACGTTGGTAGAAAAATACGTAGGCTCTGGCAATCCTCAGCGGCCTTTACCCGAAAAACTACTGGCAGAGGCTATCCAAGATGAACTCGAACTTGATAGTCTCGATCAGCCCTCTCAAGTTTCACCTTCATAAGCTCTATCTTCGCTTTCGGCCTAGTCAAACTAACCAAGCAGGGCGATCGCCAGACGCCTGAATACCTGGTAGAGTAATTTTCTTGAAAAATTTAGCAATCAGTAGATTTAGGGGTACCTTATTAGTCACAGGGCACGCCTAGCGAGCTTTGAGTTGTTGAACATCCCTGAGAACGGCTAAAGAGTGGTGGCATTTTTTCCCTATAAGGGTTATCAACGGGTTGTGGAAAGATGAGCACAGTTCTAGTGGTAGAAGACAGCGCTGCTCAGCGGGAGATGATTACCGATCTGCTGAGAAAAAGTGGACTCAAAGTCACTGCTGCCAGCGATGGCGTCGAAGCTTTAGAAAGCATCCAAAGCCACCTGCCAGATCTCATCGTGCTCGACATCGTCATGCCGAAAATGAATGGATACGAAGTTTGTCGGCGAATCAAGGCAGATCCAGCCACCCAAAATGTGCCTGTCGTGATGTGTTCTTCTAAAGGAGAAGAGTTTGATCGTTACTGGGGAATGAAACAGGGAGCAGATGCTTACATTGCAAAGCCGTTTCAGCCAACTGAGTTGGTTGGGACTGTCAAGCAATTGCTGCGAGGATAAGGTCGAGATGCACACAGTACAATGCGCTGAATTATGGTAGGAAATCCAGATTTCCAAACAGGTCGCGGCCAAGATCAAGCTCCGGAGCTTCAAGAACTTGAAACTCCAGAAGGCGAACTACACTTGCGCTTCTACATCTCCTCAGGAGAAGAATTTGCGCTTCCGGCCACTGGTATCCGGCGAATCATTGAGCAAGCTCCTGATCGCATTACCCCCGTGCCGAATGTTTCTCCTCTTTTGCTCGGTACACTCAACGAACAAGGACGGGTCATCTGGGTCGCTGACCTGGGGCAATTTTTGGGATACGGATCGCCCCTCAATACAGATCGTTCAGAAATTCCTGTGATTGCTGTCGAAGATCAAGGAACTATGCTAGGCTTAGCCGTTAACCGGATCGTTGGGACCGAGTGGTTAGATATCGATGAGCTACAAGTGTCTAGAAACTATCCGGACGCAATGGCCCCTTTTTTAAGGGGAGAATGGGTAGTAGATCCCGACCATAACCGTACGCTCCGGCTGCTAGATCAGGTGGCAATTCTGCGCTCAGCCCGGTGGGCAGCTTAAACTGATGACGATTAGGGTATTTGCACTGGCAGGAGAAGGCAAATGGCTTCAGGCACAGACTACTCTCAAGCATATCAGAAAGCTGAGAGAGCCTATATGCAGGGCAGCTACGAAAACGCAGCCGCTACTATTGATCAGCTAGCAGAGGAGTATCCCACTGATCCCAACGTGCTACTGCTGCGGGGGCATATCTATTGCTATGGCTTACAGCAGTACGAGGTTGCTTGTGAGCAATATAGATCTGTCTTGCAGCTAACCTCCGACCCAGAGTTTGTAGACTATGCCAACAACGGTTTAGCCTACGCCAGTCAATTTGCCGATGCTCAAGGAAGCAACGGTGCTGATGCCGTTGACGCCTTAGACGACGACCTTTACGGCGATGATAACAACGCCTGGGCAGCATCCGGATCGGAGTTGGCAGGTGATGAGCTGGTAGATGCTGATTTAGATTTTGCCGACCTGGATCTAGAAAGTTTTGAAGGATCTGGCGATCCCTTTACGCCTTCAGAGGCTGATCAAGCCGACGTCAATCCCTTCGCAGTCAGTTCAGAAGCCCAATTCGATGAATTAGATACCAGCCCAGAAGACGATTTCAACGACTTTGACAATCCCTTCTCGTCTGCCCCTAACGATAGCCCGGGTTCAGTTGATCCGTTTGCAGCTAGTCAACCAGATGTCTTTGTCGATCGCCCTGATGACAGCGATAACCCTGATTTTGATGCCGACTTTTTTGATGAAGCATCGGCTGGTTTTTCCGCCGATGCTGCAGATCCTTTTCCCGCGTTTCAGGATGAAGGAACCTATAACGACTTTGCCAGTGAAGAACTGACCCACGATTTGAGAAACGAGGAAACTACCTTTAGCGTCCCCAGAGTAGACAACTACGAAGAGCCGCAAGCTGGAGGCTACGAAGACGATCAAACGCTGTTTATGCCTGGGCCTGAAGCAGAGTTAGAGAACTTCTCTGAAGCTGAATCTGAGGCGCTTGATTACACACCTCCAGGAGCCTACGGGTCGGAAGATATGACTTTCGTAGCCTCGCCAGAAACGGGTGCCCCCGGCCTCGATCGCGACTATGAAGACGACTTCGGCGAAGACTTCTCAGATAACGGGGCTTCAACCAGCTTTTCAGAAGAGTTAGAAAGTGATCAAAGCAATGTTGACTTCCTAGACGAGTTTGATGAGTTTGACGATCTAGGGAGTCTACCTGATTTTGAACTTTCTGATAGCTCTGCTGGGTTCACCAGTCCTTCGGTTGGGTCATCGGGTATTGGCAGTGACGAAAGAATTAGTAGCAACGGGTCTGGATTTGACCTGGTAGATAGCAGCGAAGTCTCTGCCCTAGGAGATGACGAAGTTTTTGGCATTTCGGGCACCGTAGAGCAACTGCCTGTTTTTGCCCAGGAGGAACCCGACGAGGAAATTAAGCCAACCGTCGAGCAGGGCTGGCTAGCGCCGCTAGAAAATGCTTCGTTTGACACCAAGCGGCTGTTAGTGGCAGGTGCAGCTGGAGTGGTTTCTGCCCTGGCCGTTGCCTTGGTGAACTTTGGCTTTGCCAGTCGAGCCACGTCGGAAGATACAGCCCCTGCCAACTATTCTTTGTATCGAATTTCGATGGTTGGAGCCGCAGGGCTAGCTAGCTTTGGCGCGGCAGTCGGTATGGGATATTTGGCTAACCGCCGCATTAAGCAATCTGTAGAAGACCTCAAACAGCAGTTTGATCTGGTTTCACAAGGTAACTTGGGGGCTAGGGCAACTGTTTACACCGACGATGACTTGGGGCAGCTAGCTCACAACTTTAACCAAATGGCACGCGGGATTCTCACAACTACCAGCGAGGCTCAGCGCAAAGCTCAAGAACAAGAACAAGCTAAAGAAGATCTACAGCGGCAGGTCATTCGGCTGCTAGACGACGTAGAAGGGGCGGCGAGAGGTGACCTGACGGTACAAGCAGAAGTAACTCCTGACGTTTTAGGCGCTGTTGCAGATTCCTTCAACTTGACGATTCAAAACTTGAGGGAGATTGTGCAACAGGTAAGTGTGGCAGCGCGGCAGGTGAGTAAAGGTTCGGTTGAAAACGAAATGTTTGCGCGTAGCTTGTCGTCTGACGCGCTGAGACAAGCTGAAGAGCTAGCCGTTACGCTCAATTCAGTTCAAGTGATGACAGATTCTATTCAGCGGGTAGCTGAAAGTGCGCGTGAAGCAGAAGACGTGGCGCGTTCTGCTTCCTCTACCGCCTTGCGGGGCGGAGAAGCCGTAGAGCGTACGGTGGCGGGTATTCTTGAGATTCGCGAAACGGTGGCCGAAACGACTCGCAAGGTGAAGCGCTTAGCCGAATCTTCTCAAGAAATTTCTAAGATTGTGGCGCTGATTTCTCAAATTGCTTCTCGAACTAACCTGCTTGCTTTGAACGCCAGTATTGAAGCGGCGCGGGCGGGTGAAGCAGGCCGGGGTTTTGCTATCGTGGCGGATGAGGTACGCCAGTTAGCAGACCGCGCCGCGAAGGCGTCTAAGGAAATTGAGCAAATCGTCCTGCAAATTCAAAGTGAAACCAGCGGCGTCATGACGGCGATGGAAGAAGGAACACAGCAGGTAATTGAAGGAACCCGACTGGCCGAACAAGCCAAGCGATCGCTAGAAGATATTATCCAGGTTTCTAACCGAATTGATGTTCTGGTGCGTTCAATTACGGCTGACACCGTTGAGCAAACGGAAACTTCCCGGGCTGTTGCTCAAGTTATGCAGTCTGTTGAGCTAACAGCGCAAGAAACTTCTCAAGAAGCCCAGCGCGTGTCAGCCTCGCTCCAAAACCTAGTTGGCGTTGCCCGCGATTTGCTGACCTCAGTTGAGCGATTCAAGGTCGATCCAGAAGATACATGAGGTGCTTAAATACCTCGTCTTGCCTAAGATTCGCTAGATTGGAGCCAATAGACTTTTACTTTCCCAAGCCAATCAGCCTCATCAGGAATCTTGGCAGACCAGCCACAGCAGTTTTAACGGCCCGAGTCTGGAGAATATAGCAAGCACTTAGGGGGAAACCGCGATGTTGCCAGAACAACAACAGCGAATTATGGGCTACTTTATTGAGGAGGCTAAAGACCACCTCAATACGATTGAGCAAGGCTTGCTGAATCTTCAGGCGACGATTGAAGACCCTGAAATGGCTAACGAAGTCTTTCGGGCAGCTCACTCTGTTAAAGGGGGAGCTGCGATGCTCGGAATTGAGAGCATGCAACGAGCCTCCCATCGTTTGGAAGACTACTTCAAAATCCTCAAAGAGTCGCCAGTTCGCGTTGATCGGGCCTTGGAAACCATGTGCCTACAGGTTTTTGATGCCTTGCAAGAGCTTTTAGAGCAGCTCCAAGGCCCCTTTGGTCTGACCGAAGACAAGGCTCAAGAGATCATGACGAATGTAGAGCCTGTTTTTGGTCAGTTAGACGCGCACTTGAATAGCTTGGTGCAAGAAAATGCAGCTGCCCCTGCTGCTGCCGCTGTTCAGCCTGCTGTGAGACAACCCTCAGTCGTTGCCAATCATGCAGAGCAAAGTGCCTTAAAACTGGTCTTTAAGAGCGATGTTCCCAGTCATCTGCGAGAGATGCTGAGTCTCTTTAAGCAAAATGATTCACCCGCTACCCGGCAGCAGTTGCAAGAAGTGTGCGATTCGCTTAACGGAGTTGGGGAGCAATTTGACCTGGCTAGCTGGTGTGATTTGGCTAAAACGGCTAAAGCCGCGATCGCCTGTACAGACAATACCTATCGTGCTTTAGCCCCTGTTGTGATCAAAGATCTCAAGCAAGGCCAAGATCTCATCTTGTCAGGTCGTGCTGCTGAAGTGAGCGTGTCTGAAACGTTACAGCAGATGCTGCCTGAAGACAGCCTACTGTTAGACGAGTCTGCGGCGCTAGAAGACCTCCTAGATGATGACGAGGTAGCAGTCGATGCTGATCTAGGCGATTTGTTTGAAGATGCAGCCGAACCCGTAGACAGTCTTGATCTCGGCATTGATAATGCTGATTCAGCCGACTTTTTAGCCGCTGATGATTCATCGCTAAATGGCGATTTAGCGGGTTTAGACGATGCGGCTGATCTCACTACCGATGATTTGATAGCTGCAGGAGCGACTGAACCCCCCTTACACCCCACCACCACCCACAACGGCCCAGAAGTCGGGACGGCTGAGTTGAATAGCTTGGCCGATCTGTTTGAAGGCGATATGGAGGCGCTTGATACCACCTGGCAAGAGGAAGTCGCCGAAGACATTTTGCTAGAAAACCCGGATGCCCTAGACGTTGATATCTCTAATGATTTTTCTGATTTGTTAACCGAAGGGGCTGCTGACGAAGATCAACAGATGTTGTCAGCTACAGACGATCTCGGTGAGCTGTTTGGGGAGGATACCTCTGATCTAGAAGCTCCAGATGCGGTCACTCACGCTGGTGAACCTGAAGCAGATATGTCTGATTTATTAGACATGTTTGATGGCGAGTCGGCTGCAAGTGAAAGTGCTGCACCAGAAGCTGAAGCCGATCTAACGCTGTTAGAGACAGCCGCACCAAGTTCAAAGACGCCAGTGGGAATGAGCGAAGGGCTAGATGAGCTAGATGACTTTTTTAACGAATTTGAAGGAGATGCTGCCGTTGGCTTGCCACCAGCAGCAAGCGCTTCAGACCCAGTTGCTACCCAAGATTTCGACGATGTCTTTGCTATGGCAGAGGCAAGTGCAGCCGACAGCCTACCCGATAGCACAACTGCTGAGGGAGAACCAGAGGCTCTTTTTAGCGACGAGCCAGCAGTAGATGGTTCTTTAGAGCCTGAAACGACTCGTTTGTCTGAGTTAGACGCTGATTTAGAAAGTGATTTGTGGTCAGATGACGTGAATCTTTCTGACTCCAATTTTGAGGATGCTGCTGTTGCTTCGCTAACTTTCGAGCCTGAAGAAATTAGTGATCCTTGGGTTGCTGAGACTCAGGCAGCTTCAGGGATAGACCTCGACTTGGAAGCTGATACCAGCAATGAAATGCTAGATTCTTTACTGCCAGAAGATATGGCTGATGAAGAAGCTTCCCTGGATTTAACCGCAGATCTTTTCACGGCGGCAGCAGAAACCGAAAACTTAGAGTTAGAGACACCTGATTGGCCATTTTCAGCCGAGTCTACCCCGCTAGAGAGCGCGGATGAAGCCGCTGAGCTTAACTTCGACCTCGACAGCTTTGACACCCCAGAACCAGAACTCAGCGCTGCGGGAGAGACCTCCTTAGAAAGTTTCGAAGATCTGCTGTTTGAAGAGGTTTCAGACCCTGCCGAATCGTTGTCTCCCGATACCGCAGGCAGCGATAGTGATTTAACGTTTGAGCTAGATAACGTCGAAACTTTAGACACTTCAGATTTGGCAGCGGTAGACGAATTCAGCCTAGACTTCGACGATATTGGCAAATCAACCGAGCCATCAGCAGACGAGAGTACTGCCGACTTTTCTTTTGCCGACACTAGCGAAGGGCTAAATGGGGCTGAGGCAGATGACTCCAGTTTGCTGGAGCTAGAAGCTACTGAAGAAGATTTTTCTTCTATCTTTGACGAAGAAGAGGCGGATAACACTGAAATTCAGGTTGGTGACAGCGACGAAGATTTCTCTGGGTTGTTCGATCAACCCGAAAGTTCACAAGCAATTGATGAGACAAGCTTTGAGGAACTTTCAGAGACAGCCGCAGCAGGGATAGATGATTTCTCCGAATTGGCTGTAGCCGATGAAGAGCAGACCGATGAGGAGCTAGATGGGCTTTTTGCCAATAGTCTCTCCTCTGAGGCAAGCGAAGATTTCCTGACTTTAGAAGAGGATGATTTAGAGTTAGCGGCGATCGCCTCGGCAGAACCCATCGCTACAGCAGCGGCAGCTTCTGAAGAGATCAACACAGAAGCATTTGATAGCCTTTTTGCTGAAGCGGATGAAGCAGCTACTGATGATTTAGAAGCTGACTTTGATCTAGACACCACCAATCTAGAAGATGACTTCAATCTAGACGAAATTAGCTCAGAAGATAGCTCTACAGACAGCGCAGACTCTTTGGAAGCGCTGTTGGCAGATTCATCTGACGAGCTAGCAGAGTGGCCCAACCCGGAAGAAACGGCATCTGAGTTTGACAGCCTGCTAGACGATTCCTTAGAGACGCTAGAAGACAATGCCACAGACCCAGAAGGGGCAGCCTTTGCTGACTTGAATTTAGAAGATTTAGACGAATCTGAATCAACCGCAACAGACTTAGACGGTTTGCTAGATGAACCTTTTGATCTAGAAGCTGAGGAGGTGTCTCCGGCTGAGCCATCAGCGGCAGAAGCTTTAGAGGATGACCTGTGGGATAGCCCTGAGGGAGACGCAGAATTTAGCGAAAGTATCGATGCGGCTGATGCCGACTTATCGTTGTTCAGTGAAGCTGAAGATTCAGGCGATTTTGCCGACTTATTTGCCGCCGATACGGACGAAACAACCACCGCCGTCGAGGATGAGTTGTTGGTTGAATCATTTGATGTCGCCACCGATGAAGCAGATGTCATCGACCCTGATTTTTCGCTGGAAATGTTGGATGATGAACTAACTGATGCAGATGACGAAGCTAACGCCACAGCAGCGTCTTTGGATGATTTAGACTTTTCAGCCGATGAGGATCCGGTTGAACCATCGGAGGTGAACGCTACCTTTGAAATCAATGATGATGAGTTGACTGCGTTTGAAACTCAGTTTGCTCAAAACCAGGTTGAGCCAGAAGCATCCGTCGATGATTTAGATCTGTTGTTAGCGTCTGACCAAGCGGTGACGGAGCTAGATGAAAATAGCGGTGCAGACGATGAGCTGAATTTTCTAGACGGAGATTTTGATGCAGCCGATTTAGCAACTTCGATTTCTTTGACGGCAGCTACCGACGCAGACTTGGGCATGGCAGGTGAGGTAGCTGCAGAACCCCTCGAAACACAGCTAGAGGGTGTGGAGAATGAAGCTGATGAGGCTGATTTTGCGGAGTTAGATTCTTTGCTCGAAGAGCCAGCAGCGGCGATCGCAGATGCCACGGAAGTAGGTGATGATTTCAGCGATTTAGAAGCGCTTTTAGATGACTCTACAGCAGAAGATCAGCCTGATACGACAGCTAACGTGCCGCTGGCTGAGCACTCAGAAGCAGATACTGACTTTGCTGACCTAGAAGCCTTGCTGGATGAAGAGTCTGAGATAGCCGATAACAGTACGTTTGCGGCAGCAGAAATTACCGATTCAGGTAGCGATTTTGAAGAAAATGGCAATGAATTTGAGGATCTAGAACGCCTGTTAGAGGAAGCT
Organism: Almyronema sp.; assembly: GCF_052168255.1. Taxonomy (NCBI): domain Bacteria; kingdom Bacillati; phylum Cyanobacteriota; class Cyanophyceae; order Nodosilineales; family Nodosilineaceae; genus Almyronema; species Almyronema sp. The sequence goes on from NZ_JBQLZL010000039.1 coordinate 22,612, forward strand.
GACCAGACCCTAGGTGGCGGCGGATCAACGGCAAGTTTACGGTCTGCGCCCCAGCGATCGCGACGTCCGGCTCGACGCGGTAGCAGCATTTTAGGCGAACAGACCATGCGGGTTTCGGTCAAGCACCTAGATAACCTGAGCAACCTAGTTGGGGAACTGGTTGTCAACCGCAACACCCTAGAACAAGACCAAGAACGTCTACGGCAGTTTTTAGACAACTTGATGTTCCAGGTGCAGCAACTCAATGATGTCGGCCAACGGATGCGGGATCTCTATGAGCGATCGCTCCTAGAAAGCTCTCTGATTTCTAGTCGCCAAAGTTATCAAATAGCTGGTAGTCGCCGTCCGGAAGAAAAAGCCAGCCACTCCACCGGAGCGACTTTCGATGCTTTAGAGATGGATCGCTTTACAGGCTTTCACACGCTCTCCCAAGAAATGATCGAGCTGATCGTCCGGGTGCGAGAGTCAGCCTCTGACATCGGCTACACAATTGAGTCGGCTGACCAGGTGACACGCCAGTTCCGCCAGGTAACGACCCAGCTACAAGAAGGACTCAACAAGGCTCGCATGGTGCCTTTTGCCCAAACTGCCGATCGCTTGCCCAGAGCAGTACGCGATATTTCAGTCAAGTGTGGCAAAGAGGCTCGCCTAATTGTCGAAGGCCGAGACACGCTAATCGACAAAATGATTTTGGAACAGCTTTATGACCCGATGACCCATCTGGTCAACAACGCCATTACCCACGGCATTGAACCGCCAGAAGCCAGAGGTGCCCAAGGCAAACCTCGAGAGGGTCAGATCACGGTTCGAGCCTTTTACCAGGGTAACCAAACCGTTATCTACGTTGCTGATGATGGCGGCGGCATTGATGCCGAGTTAGTCAAAGAGAAAGCCGTTCAAAAAGGATTAATTACCTCAGTCGAAGCCCGCAATATTTCCATTCATGACGTGTATGAGCTGCTGTTCCACCCCGGCTTTAGCACTCGTGACCAAGCTGATGACTTTGCTGGGCGCGGTGTGGGAATGGACGTAGTACGCACTTACCTGGCGCAAATTCGCGGCAACATTACAATTGACTCTGAAATTGGTAAAGGAACTAGCTTTACGATTCGACTACCGCTGACGCTGAGCATTTCGAAGGCACTAACCTGTATCAGCAATCAGGCGCGTATTGCCTTTCCGATGGATGGCGTCGAAGACATGATTGACGTGCCCAAAGAGCGTATTCAAGAAAATGATCAGGGACAAACCTGCATTCTCTGGCGCGATACGTTGTTACCTTTTCAACCCCTTTCTGATTTGCTGCAGTTTAACCGCACCCTTGGCAGGGGACGTATTTATGGCGGTAATCAAGATGATGAGGTCATCTCGATTGTAATTTTGCGTAGCGCTAGCACCAACATTGCCCTGCAAGTCGATCAGGTTATTGGCGAACAAGAAATCGTTATTAAACAGCTCGAAGGGCCAGTTCCTAAACCGATGGGAATTGCGGGTGCTACGGTGCTGGGTGATGGCCGCGTGATGCCAATTGCCGATGTTTTAGAATTGATCGATCTCTCCATGGGACGGGTTCGTCGCGAACCGAACACTTCTCTGTGGGGGCAATTAGAAGAAGCTAGAGCGGACGTACCTGTAGAACCGATTAAGACAGAGCCGACAGTGCTGATTGTCGATGATTCGATTACCGTGCGTGAGCTATTGTCAATGAGCTTTAACAAGGTTGGCTACCGAGTTGAGCAAGCCCGCGACGGTCAGGAAGCATGGGAAAAATTGCGATCGGGGCTACCCTGTGATCTTGTATTCTGCGATATTGAGATGCCTCGAATGGACGGCTTAGAACTGCTATCGCGGATGCAGAAAGATCCTAGCCTGAGTGAGATCCCCATTGCGATGTTGACTTCGCGCGGTGCCGATCGACATCGACAGATGGCAGTTGACCTCGGCGCTAGTGGTTACTTTACCAAACCTTATTTAGAAGAAGTGCTGTTAGACGCGGCTCAACGGATGCTCAATGGCGAAATTTTGGCCAGCGGTAAAACCGAGAGTGCCTCTAGCTAGCGGCTTGCCTGAGCGGCCACGTATGCTTGTCTTTTAGCGCCTTAGCGGTTTAAACGTTTGAGGCGCTTTTATCGCTAAAGAAAGGCGAGGACAAAAGGAAAACTTTTCTGCCAGTGGCGTTGAGTCATTGACGTGTCTCAACGCTTGTGGCTACAGCTATATCTATAGAGCAGCCCCACAAACTTGATTAATCTGCCTAAGATACAACCAGACATAAAACAGGATATTTGCCGTGCAAGTCAGCCTCTTCGGGACAGGATTGATGGGGCAACCAATGGCCCTTAGACTTAGTCAAAAAGGTCATCAAGTGACTGCTTATAACCGTACCGCTGCCAAACTTGCAGATTTGGAGGCCGCTGGGATTTCTGTCACCACGCTGGCTAAAGAAGCTATTCACGCTTCAGACTGTTTGATTTTGATGTTGGCGGATGCCGCTGCTATTCACCAAACTCTGCTGACCCCAGAGGTAAAAGCAAGCTTAGGCGATCGCAGCGTTATTCAAATGGGCACAATTGCGCCTGAGCAAAGCCGTGCGATCGCAGAAGCGGTGACGGCTGTGGGCGGAGCCTATTTAGAAGCGCCTGTGCTGGGCAGCATTCCGCAAGTCAAAGCTGGTAGCTTGCAGGTTATGGTGGGTAGCACACCTGAACAGTTTGCCCAATGGTCGCCGCTGTTGCAAATCTTTGGTCAGCCAATGCACTTAGGCTCAGTAGGAGCCGCTGCCGCCACCAAGCTAGCCATGAACCAACTCATTGGCGCTCTAACAGTGGGGTTTGCTCAAAGTCTGGCTTTGGTGCAGCGAGAGGGCATCGAAACTGAAAAGTTTATGGCTATCGTGCGAGAAAGCGCCCTCTACGCACCGACTTTTGATAAAAAACTTGATCGAATGCTGGATCGCAACTTTGACGATCCCAATTTTCCGACCAAGCATTTACTCAAAGATATGAATTTGTTTATTGAGGCAGCTCAGTCAGCGGGACTCAAAGCTGACTTGACCGAAAGCGTTAGCCAGATAGCCCAAACTGCGATCGCCAGTGGACTTGCCGACCAGGACTATGCGGCTCTTTATGCAGTCATTAACCCCGTTGATGACGAATAACCCAGCTTACGCAATCAAAGCCGGAGCTTGGGAAATTTGACCAAAGCGGCGATCGCGGCTTTGATATTGCCGTAGAACCTGGTGGAAAACTTGCCGATCAAAATCGGGCCAGTGGACTTCGGTAAAGACCATCTCAGCATAGGCGAGCTGCCACAGCAGATAGTTACTCAAGCGCTGTTCACCACTGGTCCGAATCAGCAAATCGGGGTCAGGGCAATCTCGGGTGTAGAGCGTGCGACTAATCAGCGTCTCATCAATAGCGGTGGCGGAAAGTTCTCCCCGCTCTACCTGGGCTGCTAAGGCTTGGCAGGCGCGGGCAATTTCGTCGCGGCTGCCATAGTTTACTGCCACATTTAGCGTTACAGCCTGATTGTGAGCGGTTTCGGTGGTGGCCCAAGCGATCGTTTGCTGAAGCGACAGCGGTAGTTCTGCCAGATTACCTAAAAACTGAATGCGCACGCCTTCTTGCTGCATTTCAGCCAGCTCTTTACGCAAAAGCCGCTCAAACAGCCCCATGAGAAAATTGACTTCTTCTAACGGACGTCGCCAGTTTTCGGTAGAAAAGGCATAGGCAGTCAAAACCTGAATACCCCAGTCTTTGCAACAGCGCAGCAGATTTTTTAGAGCCTCAGCGCCGCGACGATGGCCCATGATTCGAGGCAGACCGCGACGTTCAGCCCAGCGGCCATTACCATCCATAATTACGGCCACATGATGAGGCAAGCAGCGAAAGTCAAGATCGTCAGGAAGTTGATGAGTCATGGTTTTAATCAAGGTTTGAAAAGAATTTTTGATGGACAGAGATTACATTGGGTTTAGGGGTTGACCCAAAAGCCTTTGCAATTCGGCTGAAGTTAAGCCCTGGTTCCACTGCCATAGGCACTTCATCACTTGGCCGAGAGCATACAGAAACGTCAGACGATGTTGCCATGACCACTGCGGCCAGCCCAGCACTTTTTTCATTCGATGTAACGTGTGGCATAAACTTCCCTGGCGATGAGGATTATGCAGTTTTTCATAGAATGCCCGCATGAGGATTTGAGCGAGAGACAGCAGCGAAGCAGTTGGAAACAACCAGCGACCAAAACCCCAAAATTTGGTCATGTGATTAATTTCATCCATCAAGAGTTCTGCCAAAACGGTTCGTAGCGCTCCGGTGGCATAGACCATTAGCCACAGATATAAACAGGTAGCACCATATTCAGTGGCAACTCGGTGCAAGCCGTGGCGGTAAAGATCTTGATAGGGATCACCTGTCGGCTGATAGGGGCGAGCGACGTGAGGCTTCAAAACAGGGGGCTGACCCGCTAGCTGGGTGTAGAGCTTTGTCAGAACTGGGGTGTGGCGTTTTTCTTCCAGTTCCCAAAGTCCTAAGCGGACAAGGTGGCCGTTTTCGTCTACCGTTCCGCCGACGAATTCAGCCATTGCCGGATGCAGCTTTGTTAGGTATTGGCGGCTGGCTTGGGTATAGCCCCGAATGGGGGTTTCGGTTTCGATCGCCCCTTTGAGAATAAGCAAAAAAATATCGGCTTCTAGGCCGATAATCTGTTCGCGATTAATTTCAGTCCACCGAATTTTTTGCCACGGACGCGGACGTGGCGTTTGCCACTGAAGGGGCAGATCGGCTAGGCGATCGCGCAAAATATCTGCTCTGAGATACTGTTGCACTAAGTCCCGAATCTGCTGGAAGGACTGGTGGAGGGACAGCGTAGGCGACTGGGCATTGAGTTTAGCCTCAATGGGTTGATCAAGGTGCTGGGCGGTTGGTTGAGACAAGGTGGCGCTATCATTCATTGGCACTATTAGCATGACTAGGGCTTGAAGCTGCTTAGTAAACTTCAATACCACCCTAAACAAACGCGATCGCCGCGTCAGTCGGGCAAAGTCGGCAATTTAGTCGGATAAAGTCGGCATGGCCGAAATGAGTGCCAATAGGTAGGCTAAGAGAGTGCAAACTTTGCCAGACATCGGCCATATGGGGGCAGAGGCAGCCTTACAGCTTGCAGAAAAATTACTGTTGACCGCCACCGGAAAACCGCTGAACGATTTGCAGCGGGTAATTTTGGCTGAAGCTTGGCGGGGGCACAGGTATGGCGAAATCGCTTTACGCTACGGTTGCACTGAAGGTCATGTCAAAGATGTCGCTTCGCAGCTCTGGCGATCGCTTTCGCTAGCTTTAGGCGAACGCGTGGCTAAAAACAGCTTACGGGCAGCCCTAGCGCGACGGCTAGAAGTAGAGCGTCTGCCTTTAGCCTTGCAGCTACCGCTACCGGAAAATCCTAATTTTGTCGGGCGCTTGGCGGCGATCGCCGCGATTGATCGGCTCTTAGCCCAAGGGCATAAAGTCATTGTAATTCAAGGCGAGGGGGGCATTGGCAAAACTACGCTAGCCCAGCATTATCTCCAATTGCGAGGCTTTGACCAGGTATTAGAGCTGATGATGGCTAAAGAACCGCCAGACATTCTACCCGTCGAGCGAGTAGTGGAAGAGTGGTTGCGGCAAGACCTCAATGAAGAACCCGGACGCGAGTTTGGCGTGACATTGGGGCGACTGAAACGCCATTTGCAAACCCGGCGAATTGGGCTATTGATCGACAATTTGGAACCCGCTTTAGACAGCCACGGTAAGCTGATTTACAGCCAGCGGCGCTACCTAGAACTGCTGCGGGTTTTGGCCGACTGGCGAGTCCAATCCGTAACGCTAATGACCAGTCGCGATCGCCTTTGTGAGCCAGCCCTTGCCGTTGAACATTATCGGCTCCCTGGCTTGTCGGTTGAGGCTTGGCAGCAGTTTTTTAGTGCGCATCAAATTTTTATTGACTCAAACTTGCTGCAAGAAGTCCATAGCGCTTACGGTGGCAACGCCAAAGCCATGGGGCTACTTTGCGGCGAAATTCGAGCCGATTTTGATGGCGACGCCGCCGCCTACTGGCAAGAATATCAATCGCAGCCGCTCGGCGTTACGACCCTCGGCAATCTGGTGATGACTCAGGTAAATCGCCTAGCTCAGCTAGATGCGATCGCTTATCGTTTGTTCTGTCGCTTGGGCTGCTATCGCTATCAGGCTGTAGCACAAGTACCCAGTACCGCCTTAGCCGCTTTGCTGTGGGATGTTGACCCAACTCAACACGCGCAAGTGATGGCAGCTTTAAGAAACCGTTCATTAGTGGAATATCATGCGGGGCACTACTGGCTGCATCCGGTGGTGAGGGCAGAAGCGATCGCCCGCCTGCGTCAATCTCCTGACTGGGAACTGGCCAATCGGCGAGCCGCCAAATTTTGGTCAGCCAGCGTCGAGCGTATTACCACTTTGCCTACGGCGCTTCAAGCCCTAGAAGCCTATTACCACAACATCGCGATCGCTAACTTTGAGGCAGCGGCAGCCGTCCTGCTGCAAAGCCGCGATAATCAGTGGGGGCAATATTTACCCCTAGCCAGTAGCCTGTATCGCATGGGGCTAATTCAACCCGTGATTGAAGCGATTACCCTAAGCCTGGAGAAAATTCAAGATCCGCAGCAGATTGGAGAACTGCACAATATTTTGGGCGATGTATTTTGGATTACAGGCCAAATTCATCAAGCCATTCGCGCCCAAGAGCAAACGATTCACCTGGCTCGGCAACACTTGGCTCAGCTTCGCTCTGAACCAGATGATGCTCGCCGCCACTACTATTTTCGTATGCTGGAGGTGGATGCTTTGCTCAGTATTGGGCTGTATCAACTTGATCTCGGAGAGCTAGAGCAAGCTACCCAGCAGTTTTCTCAGGTGATTACCCTAGCTCAAGGCAGTAAACATCAGGCTTGGGCCGAAAAAGCTTACGTTTGCCTCGCCTTAACCCAGGCTCACCTTGGCCAGTTTCAACTGGCTCAACAACTCGCCGAGCAAGGGTACCAGGCTTTACTTTCGGAAGCAGCAACGGCTTCTCCGGGGCGCTATGCCTATTTCATTCAGCGCTTGGGTCAAACTTACAGCTTGTTACGCCAGAGCACCAAGGCTCAAAAGCTTTACCAAAAAGCAATTGTCTTTGCCGAAGAAAGCCACTATATACAAATTAAGGCTAACGCTTTGAGTGGGTTAGCTGCGCTGTATCGCTGCGCTCAGCAACCGCAACCCGCTATTGCTTATCACCAGCAGGCGATCGCCCTCTTAGCTAAACTTGGCGCTAAGTGCGACCTTGCAGAAGCCTACTATCAGTTTGGCTTAACCTATCAACAGTTCGCAAAAGCTAACCTATCAGCCGATTTTACTCAACAAGCTACCCACTATTTAAATCAAGCGATCGCGCTGTTTGGCGAAATTCAAGCCCCACGCCAAGTAAAAAAAATTGAGCAAGTCTTACTCCCTTAGAGCGATCGCATCGCCGCCTGCTCTTCGAGCTGGTTAGTGCGAGCCAACGTTAATCGAGCCAGACAATCTTGGGTATTGCCTTCGTAGGCACAGTTACTATCGCGGTAGTCTAACCAGGCTAGCTGAGCGGTGGTTAAAGCTGATTTGCCTGATTCTGATAGATCGCTTTTTAGGGCTTGATAAACCTGATTGAGTTGTTGATCGGCGGTTGCATAGCTCACATTTGTCGAGGCCGGATCTTGCAGTTCAGCGGTACGATCTGCCGTCACCTGGGCTAGGCAACTGTAGTAGATGGTCGGCTGCAACGAACCACCCTCATACTGCGCCGCTTCAAAGTCGCAGTTCGTATCACGAAACTCAATCCAGGCGAGTTCTGCTTCTGTTAGCTGCGCTTGCTGATTCGCTTTGAGACTAGGTTTAAGCTGGTTGTAAACTCGGTTGAGCTTCGCGTCTTCTTGGTCAAACCAGGCTTTGGCGCACTGGTTCATCTCTGTTTGGGTTTGAGGGCTTTCGCAGTCCACCCCAGCCAAGCCAGCCGTCGGCAGATTGTCTGCAACGGCTGTGTCCGGTTGCTCAGCAGACGGTGCTGCTGGTGGCGGAGTATCTGATTGAGCAGGCGATTCGACTTCCTCATTGGTTTGAGGCGTCGAAACTGTGGGATCGCCATTGCCGCCAGCGGTGGAGGGATCGTTGGGGGCTACCGTCTGAGAGCCACAGCTAGCGGTCAGTAAAACCAAAAGCCCAAGGACAACACCACACGATGGCCGGAAAAAAGGGAGCACCATAAACTAAATCAGGGAAGCTTATTGTTTCAGCATAGATCGACAGCTTAGATCAGTGTCTGTTTCTACAAATATGAAACAATGAAGTCATCGCGTTGGTCTTTAACAGGGGGGCGTTTGCCTGCCCCAGCATTGCTTGAATCACTGGAAAGCGAAGAAGCCTTAATCTTAAAAGCAGAAGGTTAAAGACAGCAGGTAAAATGAAAGGCTTTCTATTAAAGGCTTTCAGCAATTTAGGTATCTCAACTCTAGTGGCAACAGCTATATGAACCGACTCAACACCCTTGCCAGTACGATGATGGGACTGAGCGCGATCGCGCTTCCGGTTCAGGCAGAATCACCTGGCGTTTATTATTCCTGGCGATCGCTAGAAACGGATATTACTCAGTGCCTAGTGCGCTCAGAAGCAGCGCTGGCAGAATCGGGGTTGGTTGGTATTGCAGTAGATGGCAACAGCGTATCAGGTCGGGCCGAAGCCGCTACAGCCGTGTTTATTTGTTTAGAAAACGTTGAAGCGCTAGAAACCATCACCGTGATGCTTGTGGTTGCAAGCAATGAAGATGAATCTGCTTTAACCCTGCGTGAAGCCCTTAAACGAGCCTTTTAACCAGCGTGAAGGTTTATGCCTATCTCTTGAGCGATCCCCTGCTTGATCCGCCTGTCAATGCGGCGATATGGGGCTGGGAGGTTGATAAAGTCTATTGCGACATTGCTCATCAGTCTGCAACAGAGTTTCCACCACAACTCAAACAGCTTTTGGCCGACTGCGCCCAAGCTCCGCCTGACTATGTGCTAATTCGGCGGCTAGAAGAACTGGGTAGCTCTATTACGCTCATCAGCGATCGCCTACAGCAGCTAGAGGCGCTGGGAATCACTGTAATGGCAACGCAGCAAGACTTTTGCAGTGGCTGCGCTCAGCCAGTTTCCCCACCCGTTAACCTCATGCCGCTGTTGGGCGAAATTCAGACTTATCAACGTCGTCGCCGCCTCCAGCAGGGGCATGCCCAAAATCGGCTCAAAGCCCTCCCACCACCGGGCAAAGCGCCCTATGGCTATCGTCGTGGCAAAGAACGCTACAGTCTCGACCGGGCGACTGCTCCGGTGGTAAAAGATTTTGTGGAGCAATTTTTGCTGTTTGGTTCACTGCGGGGAGCGGTACGTTATCTAGAGAAAAAATACGGCAAAAAAATTTCGGTTTCTACGGGGCGTCGCTGGCTCACTAGCCCGGTCTATCGGGGCAACTTAGGTTACCAAAACCAGCAAGTTGTAGCCGATACCCACCCCGCAATTATTACGCGAGAAGAAGCCGCGCAAATCGATCGCCTGCTGCGCCGTAATCGCCATTTGCCGCCACGAACCGCCAGCGCGCCGCGATCGCTGGCAGGGCTGGTCACCTGCTCGGCCTGTCAGTCATCAATGAAGGTAACACGCGTGACTAAACCCCGCCGCGAACAAGCCTATCTCTACCTGATTCCCAGCGCTTGCCCGCAGCGACCCAAATGCAAGGCGATCGCCTACGAGCAAGTTCTAGAGCGCACAATTCAAGCTATCTGTGCTGAGTTGCCGCAGGCGGTAGCGGCTTTGCAAATGCCGCCAATGGCAGCCATCAAAGGGGAAATTGCCCAGCAAATTCAGCAAAAGCAAGCGGCTTTACAACAGCTTCCTGACTTAGTTGAGTCGGGTATTCTCGATGCTGAAACGGCTGATTTAAGAGCTTACAAGCTCCGCACCGAAATGGCCGAAATTCAGCAAAAGCTAGCCCAGTTGCCGCCAGTGAACCTGATCGAAACTGTCCAAACGGTTTCAATTCCGCAATTTTGGCTAGATCTAACCGAATCTGAGCGGCGCTTTTACTTGCGCGAATTTATTCGCCAAATTCAAATTGAGCGTACTGACGCAGACTGGACACTACGCTTGAATTTCATTTTTTAGGCATCAGCAGGGTTTGATAGTTTACTTAAGATAAAAGTCAGTAGGTTTAGAACGTTTATACCTTCATGGCGTGAATTATCGCTGTTACAGACGCCATTAAAAACCTGTCAACCCGAGAGGCAAGCTTGGCTTGCAGCGCAATGTAGATCCCAACTTTTTCCCAGAATGGCAGCGTGACCTGCCGCAACTGACAGAAGCTGATAACGCTGCGATCGCGACGCTCTGGCGTCGCCTGAGCTATCACCGGGCAGCCGGAAATTTACTAGAAGGCGCTGTTATGTTGCTGGTGGCCTCACCTTTACTAGAAGCCGCAGGTTTCTACGATCCGCCCTTTCGTATGCAGGCAGAAACTTCGATAGAGCTAGCCGTTGACGATGGCGAAGAAGTCCTCAGAGGCCATATTGATGTCTTGATTTTGCAGACTCAATTCTGGGTACTGGTACTGGAATCTAAGAAAACCACCATTTCTCTGCGCTCTGCTCTGCCGCAGGTGTTGGCTTATATGATGGCAAGTCCAGACAAGCCCACAGATCTTTTATTTGGCTGTTTAACCAATGGAGACGATATTTTATTGATTAAATTAGTCAGTCAACCCACCCCTCAATACGCCCTATCACGGGTTTTTTCTTTGTATACAGTCGTTGCTGAAGTGGCGATCGCGCTACAAATTCTCAAACAGATGGCTCAGTTTACCTCAAGGTTGGTCAAGTCTTAGGGGAGGGGTGAGATGACAGCGTTGCCGAGACACCCCAACTGAGGGTAATTGCCCGCATTGCCATAAAGCAGGTTAGAGCTAGCCACAAAAGCTGGACATTTTTAAGTTGTAAAGCCAGCCAAGCCAGCGGCAAAAAGCCAATGGTGGAGGCTAAAAGGGTAGAGTTCCGCAAAGCCGCCCCAGCCGTGAGGCCGAGAAAATAGCCATCAAGCATAAAGGCGATCGCCCCAAAACCTAAAACAGGCAACAGCCACCACACATAGCTTTCAACTTGATTGAGTAGTACCGTATGGCTGGTCATGATGCCAAAAAGCCCCTGTGGCAAGAGCGCAAAGCCGAGTGCAAAGCCGACGCCTAAGACCAAGCTGGTACCGCCTGCCAGACGAATCAAAGTCTGTAGCTGACGGCGATCGCCCTGAGCGTAAAATTCTCCAGCAAAGGTTTCGGTGGCAAAGGCAATGCCGTCGATAAAGTAAGCCGCTAACGTCACCACCTGTAGCAGCAGCGTATTCACCGCTAAAACGGTTTCGCCCAAGATAGAGCTGAAGTTAGTAAACAGGGCAAAACTAATCACCAAAGCAAACGTCCGAATCAAAATATCGCGGTTAAGCAAAAACAATCCTTGCAAAGCCTGAGGCTGCCATAAGTGCGGCCAAACAGCTTTGACCTCACCTACAGTAACTTCTGCAATGAGTAACCCTAGACCAATCATGAGCATGGCATATTGGCTCAGAGCAGTAGCCAAGCCTGCCCCAGCACTGGCCCAACCCAGGCGATTGATAAACCAGTAGTCTAAAACTACGTTGCCGAAGTTTGCCACCATTGACAGCAATATCACCGATCGTCCCTGCGATCGCCCTAGAAACCAACCCAATAGCACATAGTTAAGCAAAACAGCCGGAGACCCCCAAATACGGGCGTTATAAAAGTCAACTCCGGCAGCTTGCACGTCTGGAGTGCCGCTAAGCAAGGCAAAGCCAATAAGCCGCAAGGGAACCTGCAACAGCAAAATGATCACCCCCAGCCCCAAAGCAATTAAGGCGTTGCGTAAACCCACTAACAAAACTTCTGAGCGATCGCCGCGCCCCATTGCTTGCGCCGTCATTCCGGTGGTGCCCATACGCAAAAAGCCAAAGCTCCAGTAGATGACGTTGAAAATCAAGGTTGCCAGCGCCACCCCCGCTAAATAGTGAATTTCTGCCAGGTGACCCAGAAATGCCGTATCAACAATGCCTGCCAGCGGCACCATCAGGTTAGAAACAATATTGGCGATCGCTAGCTGACTAAATCGCCGCGTCAAAGGCATTGTGTAAACTTTCCTGAACTTCTAGACAGTTCGTTGACAGACTGAAAAACTGCTGAAGTCCACCTCCTAAAATGAGTCGAGTTGATCTATTCATTTAGCAAGTCTTCTTTATGCAGTCTTACCTTTCTCTAATCGGCAGAATTTTGATAGCAGCTTTGTTTCTCAGAGCGGGGATCAACCATGCCATTAATTTTGTGGGCACTCAACAGGCGATTGCTTCTCAAGGATTACCTGCAGCGGGTCTTCTCGCTATTCTGACAGTTATTGTTTTAATTACTGGTAGCTTGGGGGTTTTAATCGGCTACAAAGCCCACATCGGCGCTTGGTTGCTGATTGGCTTTTTAATTCCCACAACGATTGTCTTTCACCTGAGTGACCCGACTCAGTTCTTCAAAAATCTGGGTCTGATAGGAGGATTGCTGATGGTGGTTGCCTATGGCCCAGGCCCGATTTCCCTAGCGGCAACTCGAACGCCTGAACGGTAAATCAGGAAAGTTTTTAGCCAGCGTTGCAGCAGGAAGGCGATCGCGCTGATAAGCCTACGCTAGCTAAACCAGCCGTCTTGTTCTAGCTCTTCGATGGTTTGTAGGCCGCGAGTGTCGCCTAGCTTCAGCAAGGCGGCGCGGGCATCTTCTCTAACGCCTAGTTCTTCTTCTTCGGCAAAAGACTCAATCAAAGCGTCAATTGCCGTGGCATAAACGACGTTGGAGGGCAGTTCTCGGCAAAGCTGACCAATCGTCCAAGCGCAGTTACTCCGAACGGCGGCAACTGGATCACGACGTAGCGCTTCAATCAGCGGTGGTAGGGTTTTCAGCACAGCCCCATAGCCCACTTCACCCGCCTGCGCTAACGCACTAGCTGCCCACAAACGGACAGCCGAAATATCACTTTTGAGAGCATGAATGAGGGGGTCAATCGATCGCTCGTCGTGACAGTTGCCTAAAGCCCAGACAATTCCTTTGCGCACATAGCCATTCCAGTCTTGCTGCAACTGGTGGATTAAAGGAGCGATCGCGGTACTGCTAGGATTACGCCCCAACGCGTAAGCAGCACTGACTCTAACCAAAGGACACGGATCGTTGAGAAGATGAATGAGCTGAGGAATGGCGCGTTCATCCTGTAGCTCACAAAAAGCTCTAGCAGCTAACATGCGCTGAGGCGTCTCTGGCGAGGAGAGCAACGGCAGCATTTGGTCAGGATTGTACTGTGGCTCTTCGGCCTCGCCAGGAGGAGCCATCCGATCTAAGGGGCTTTCTAGATCGAGTTCAGTATCTAGCGTGGTGAGGTCGTCGTCATACATACTGTCACTTTACAGCACGAATTTGTCCTAAGGCGACTCTATTTTTGCCGAGTTATGAACTTTCGATTGCGGTGCTATGACCTGTCATGGCAACGATTACAGCCACAAACAAAGGCAGCTTGATTTAGCGATCGCGCCGCAATCCATAATTTTTTGAAACGGATATTTCCTGATGCTGGATCGCCAGTTGAGCCCAATCTAGCGCTTCAGCCGCGTTGGTCACTTTCCCCTCTGCGTGCGCCAGTTGAATTGATTCTAAAAGCTGACCAATGTGCCGACCAGGGCGCAGTTGTAGCTTTTGCATCAGCGTGCGCCCAGAAATCAAAGTCGTGGGGTGAGCCACCGGATCGGCAGGGTTTAAAAAACGCTGAATCAAAGCATAAACGCGCTCAGCCGGATATTGCAGCGCGAGGGCTAAGATTGAGAGGCTTAAAAAACTTTGGCTGGTATCTCGAAAGAGATCGTACTGTTCTCGGATAGACAGCGATCGCACCTGCAAAGGCGTCAACCGGGTTTGATTGCGCAGCGTCGCCAAAACTACCTGCTGCTCAGCGCGACTGTACTTGAGGTGAATCAGTTCGGCTTCGGCGATCGCTTCATCTAGCGTCAAAAGCTGGCTGAGTTTGGCGGCCTTTAGCCAACTGCGGTGCATACCAGGAACACTTTGCTCTTTAAACCAGCCCGTAACCAGGCTGGCATATCCCGGCCAGTGGGTTTGTAAATCACTATAGGCTTGATCGATGGCCGCCACCGTCTGTAGTGAGTCAGCCGTAATTTGCGGTAGCCATCCCTGCAACAAGCGATCTTGGCAGCAAGCCTTGAGCTGAGCAGTGCCCGCTGGCTTGCTGAGCAGGGCATCGAGTTCCCCCCGAACGCGCTCAGCAGCGACCTGGGTGAGCAAATCTGCCAGACGACGAATAGCCACCTGTGTCTGCGGTTCTACCCTAAAGTCAAGCTGAGCCGCCTGACGGTAAGCCCGCAGTAGCCGCAGCGGATCGGCTGCTAGATTGTCCATCGAAATCATCCGCAACAACCGCTTTTTCAAATCCTGCCCTCCCTGGAGCGGATCAATGAGCTGGCGTGTATGGGGATGATAGGCGATCGCATTAACGGTAAAATCGCGCCGCCGCAGGTCAGTTTCTAAAGAGGGGCCAACCTGCTGGGCAAAATCAACCGTAGCTTGCGGAAAGACAACCCGAGCAATTTTATGATGGGCATCGAGCACCACAAACCCTACTTGATAGTGTTTAGCAATGAGCTGAGCTGTTTCAATGGCCGCCTCCGGCAAAACAAAGTCTAAATCTAAATAGTCCGCCTGCCTTTCGAGCAGTACATCGCGAACGCTACCGCCGACAAGATAAGCCGAGGTTGGCAGTAAAGCTAACTCAAACGGCCAGGTTTGAGGAGATAAAGCAGCAGGTAGGGTATTAACAGGCAGTGTCAAGGGCCGATCTCATAGAAAATGTAAAGGAATACCGATGCCTCAGTCGCCGTTATTCTCCTTACTAACAAAGGAGCCAGATAACGAAGCACGGCTTTTCATTTTGCAACATCTCTAGCCCCTCCTGAAAGCCTAACCAAAAGTTGAGCTAAATTAGCAGAAAGGGCCTGGAAGAGATCTATGTGTATTTGCATTAATTGCCACTACGTCGATCGCTGCACCACCTACCACGCGGTTGAAACTCAGCATCAGCAGCCACACCTGAGCGAAACGCCTGATTTTGACCCGGTAGAACCCACCATCAATGCCAATATTAAGCCGCCCAAAGTGCGCATTGAAGGCGATCGCATTGTGCAAGATGACGACTTTGGCTTTGAGTACGATGTTGTCGGCTGTCAGAGCTTTAAGCTAGAAAGCGGCAAGTGGGCTAAGCTCCGCCCAGGGGAGCTGATTCCGACTTAATCTATGACCCTATGCCTGAATCCGCTCTGCCCGCAGCCTCAAAATCCAGCGCACCATCGCTATTGTCAAAGCTGCGGCAGAGCGCTACTGCTAGGCGATCGCTATCGTCCACTCCAGCAGATTGGGCAAGGTGGATTTGGCCGTACGCTGCTGGCGATTGATGAAGCCACTCAAAGCCATTGCGTTATTAAGCAATTTTTGCGATCGCCTGAGCCACAACGCTTTCAGCAAGAGGTCAAACAGCTAACTCAGTTAGGTCAGCATCGGCAAATTCCGCAACTGCTAGAGGCGTTGACCACCGCTGAGGGCAGCTACTTAATTCAAGAATTTATTCAGGGAACTGATTTAGAAACGCTGCTACAGCGTCATGGAGTTTTTACCGAAGCCCAAATTCGCACGCTGCTGGTTCAGATCTTGTCGGTGCTGGCTTTTGTGCATCAAGCTCAGGTAATTCACCGCGATGTCAAGCCCGCCAACATCCTTTATGTAGAATCCAGCCAAACTTACTATTTGGTGGATTTTGGCGCGTCTAAATATGCCGACGGACAAGAGGCGCTCAAGCAAAAGGGCACTGTGATTGGCAGCGCTGGCTACGCCGCCCCTGAACAAATGCTGGGGCAAGCTGTGTTTGCTAGCGACCTGTACAGCCTAGGGGTAACCTGTATTCATTTACTTACCGGACAACACCCCTTCGACCTGTATTCTATCGGTGAAGACCGCTGGGTCTGGCGGCCTTACGTGCGCCAGGGAGTGAGTTTGCAGTTGGGTCATATTCTAGAGCGATTGTTGAGTCGTTCTTTACAACGTCGCTATCGCGCTGCCGCTGACGTACTGAGAGATCTGCAAACTTTAGGAACGCGTCATCAGCTAAGCCAGCGTCGCCTACAGCCGCCACGTTTAGCGGCACCACCGTCCCTTAATTGGCGGTGCGTGTTCACGCTGCCACAGGCAGGCAGCATCATTAATACGCTGAGCATTAGCCCAGACGGGCGGGCTGTGGCTACAGGCAGTACGGATAAAGCGGTTCGGCTCTGGGATTTGCGCAATGGTGAATTGATCCAAACCTTAGGAAGTGCTTTGCCGCTGCTGAACAAACGCCATCGTGGAGCGGTCAATGCCGTTTTGTTTAGTGCCGATGGCCGCAGCCTGTTTAGCGGCAGCAGTGACGGTACCGTCAAGTGGTGGGATCTCACCGACTATAGCCTGGTGGCGACTCTCCCCGAACCGGGATGGACAATTACCGCGATCGCGCTGACACCTGACAATCAGTTTTTAATTGGCGGCGGTGGCGAAGGTAAACTGCGGCTTTGGCAGCTAGAGACGCTAGCGCTGGCGGGCACCTTTAGCCAGCACCGAGAACAAATTAGCGGCTTGGACGTGGTTGGTGAATCTGATCAGCTCATCAGCAGCAGTTGGGATCAAAGCCTGCGACTGTGGCATTTGCCCACGGGCCAGTTGCTCAAAACCCTCAAGCGGGCACACGAAGCGGCGATTACCTGCTTAGGGCTACGGCAAACACTCGTCGTTAGCGGCGACGCCGCCGGCATCGTCAAACTGTGGGATTGGCAACACGATTGGCGCAGCCAGACCCTCAAAGCCCATAGCGATACCGTCACCGCGATCGCTTTAAGTCCAGACGGTCAGTTTTTGGTCACAGGCAGCGACGATAGCACCCTGGTTTTTTGGCACCTGCCCACCGCCAAACGGGTGGGGCAACTCAACCATGCCTGGGGCATTCGGGCGGTGGGGTTTACCCCTGATGGCCAAACCTGCGTGAGCAGCAGTGCCGATGAAACCCTTAAAATCTGGCAGCGACTGCCATAACTGGGTTCGTTACATCAATTCTCGATTTTGGATTTTCGATTTTGAATTGAACAGTCTTTGCTCTGCAGACGTTTCGTCATTCTCATCTGTACCTTTCTTTTGAAGAATCGGTATTACATCAACTTAAGATCAGCAGACTGGGCTGAGGTTTCAGCTACGATAAGAATCCCGAACTGGGGTGATTTAATTTTCGCTACACTTGGCCACGCCCGCTTATGCAACCTATTTTTTGCCAACCGCCACCGCCCCTGACTCCTGGCGATCGCCTCTGCGTAATTACACCTAGTGGAGCCTTACGAGAGTTTGAAAAATTTCAACAAGGGGTTGAAATTTGGCGATCGCGTGGCTACGAAATTGAGATGATTCCAGGGTTTGATAGCCAGTGGGGCTATTTAGCGGGTAGCGATCGCGATCGCCGCCAGCAGCTTGATAAAGCGCTGCAAGATCCAGGCTGCCAGGGTATTCTGTGTGCCAGAGGCGGCTACGGGGGTACCCGCCTTTTAGAAAACTGGCAGTGGCCGCAAGGCAACAAATGGCTTATAGGCTTTTCCGACATCACCAGCCTGCTGTGGAGTTTAAGTCAACAGGGCATTTCTGGGCTGCACGGCCCGTTGCTCACCACCCTTGCTGATGAACCCGACGGCTCAGTACAGCGCCTTTTTAACTGGCTAGAAGGTCGTCCCATTGGGCCGCTACACGGCAATGGCTGGGGCGGCGGCTGTGTAGAAGGCAAGCTGATGCCTGCCAACCTAACTGTCGCTACCTGTTTGCTGGGTACCCCAGCAGAACCAGCTTTAGACAATGTAATTCTGGCTTTTGAAGATGTTTCAGAAGCCCCCTATCGGATTGACCGCATGCTGACCCAATGGCGCATGATGGGTAAGTTTAAGGCGGTCAAAGGCATTGCTCTCGGACGCTTCAGCCAGTGCGAAGCCAAAAAACTGCCGAGTTTTAGCGTCGCTGAAGTTTTGCGCGATCGCTTAGGCGACTTAGGAATCCCTGTGGTCTCCGATCTGCCTTTTGGCCATGATGGGGTGAACGCCGCCTTGCCCGTTGGCGTAGCCGCTACCCTTGAAGGCGATCAAGGAACGCTCACAATTCAACCCACCCTTTAGCGCCTTCTTGAGATCTATCTCAAAATAACCGCCTACAATCAAAACGTACCTTCGCTAGTTT
This sequence comes from Almyronema sp., assembly GCF_052168255.1. Lineage (NCBI taxonomy): Bacteria > Bacillati > Cyanobacteriota > Cyanophyceae > Nodosilineales > Nodosilineaceae > Almyronema > Almyronema sp. The sequence goes on from NZ_JBQLZL010000039.1 coordinate 41,055, forward strand.
CCTTGTGGTTCCTCTACGTGACGAGAATCCTACCTACAGCAAATCGTACGTTACCTACGGTTTAATTGGCCTTAACATTGCCATTTTTTTATTTGAAATTGGCCTGTCGTCTCAAGCGCTAGAACTCTTTTTCGATCGCTGGGCGGTTGTTCCAGCGCAGCTAACTGCCAGCTTTCAAGGTTCTGGCCCTAACCCGGTGCAAGAATGGTTCACCCTCATCTCTTCCCAATTTTTGCATGGGGGGTTTTTGCATTTAGGCGGCAACATGCTCTATTTGTGGGTCTTTGGTAACAATATTGAAGACCGCTTGGGTAAGGTCAAATTCATTATTTTCTATCTGGGCTGCGGTATTTTGGCAGCGCTAACGCAATGGTTCTTTGAACCAGGCTCTAGCGTACCTACGGTTGGCGCGAGTGGGGCGATCGCGGGTGTGATGGGCGCTTATATTCTGCGGTTTCCCAAAGCCCGCATTTTGACGCTGATTCCCTTGTTCTTTTTCATCACCACCATCCGCATTCCAGCGCTGTTTTTCTTGGGCTTTTGGTTTGTACAACAGGCGCTCTACGGCATCGCCAGCTTAGGAGCCGATGCCCAGATGGGTACAGGGGGGATAGCGTACTGGGCACATGCGGGCGGCTTCGTCTTTGGCATTGTGCTAGGGCCGCTGCTGGGGCTTTTTTCAGAAGAATGACCCCGCCAAGGTACGAAGCCGCTTTTTAATCTCTGATTAACAGCAATTCTGAATTACCTCACTACAATAAAAGCTATCAAGGCACTGCTGAGGAGCAAGTCATGGCACAGAGTTTGCTAGAGCAGCTACGAGAAATGACCATCGTGGTTGCTGACACAGGCGATATCCAGGCGATCGAGCAGTTTAAACCGCACGATGCCACGACCAATCCCTCCTTGATTACAACAGCGGCTCAAATGCCTCGATATCAAGAAATTGTCGATGAAACGCTGCTGAAAGCCAAAGCCGATGCGGGGTCAGATGCCAGCGACAAAGACATTGCCAACCTGGCCTTTAAGCGGCTAGCGGTGGCTTTTGGGCTGAAAATTTTACAAATTATTCCAGGACGAGTTTCGACTGAAGTAGACGCTCGCCTATCCTTCGATACCGAAGCTACGCTGGCCACCGCCCGCGATTTGATTGCCCAATATGAAGCGGCTGGCGTCTCGCGCGATCGCGTTTTGATCAAAATCGCTTCTACCTGGGAAGGGATTCAAGCCGCTAAGGTACTGGAGCAAGAAGGTATTCACTGCAACCTCACCCTTTTATTTGGCTTGCACCAGGCGATCGCCTGTGCCGAAGCAGGCGTAACGCTGATTTCGCCCTTTGTCGGTCGCATTCTTGACTGGTACAAAAAAGAAACCGGACGAGAGGCTTATTCTCCCGAAGAAGACCCCGGCGTGCAGTCAGTCACTGAGATTTATAACTATTACAAGAAGTTTGGCTATTCTACCGAGGTCATGGGGGCTAGCTTCCGCAACATTGGCGAAATTACCCAGCTAGCGGGCTGTGACTTATTAACTATTTCTCCCCAGTTGTTAGCCCAGCTCCACGAAACTGAGGCCGACCTGCCCCGTCAGCTTCAGCCTGCAACAGCCGCCGCCGCTGAAATTACCAAAATTTCTATGGATCAAGCCACTTTTGAGCAAATGCATCAGCGCGATCGCATGGCTTCAGAAAAACTCCAAGAAGGCATTCGGGGCTTTAGCAAAGCGCTAGAAACGTTAGAAACGATGCTGGCAGAGCGGCTACGTTTGCGCCTTCAGGGCGAAAAGCTGGTGACTCAGGCGGCAGAAGAGGTTTTTCAGGCTTACGATTTAGACGGGGATGGCTTTATTACCCGTGAAGAATGGATGGGAACCGATGCTGTTTTTGACGCGCTCGATCGCGATCACGATGGCAAAGTCACCCCCGACGAAATTAGTGCTGGCTTAGGGGGTGGCTATCAACTCGTCCCCGTATAGCGGTTTATTGGCTCTTCTAGTTGAGTGAGTCTGTGAAGCAACCTGCGCGCCCAGGGATGTTCGTGCAAAAATAGAAATATATTTTTGAATAAACCGCAATAAGGCTTACGGCACAGACAGGCTTTGATTAAAATTCTCAGCAAGCTCAGAGAACTCATCGTTCGCTGGTGGGGCGATTTTACCCTCCAGACTCGTTTGATGGCGGGGGCAACGCTGGTTGTTTCTCTCGTCATGAGTGGGCTAACTTTTTGGGCCGTCAACACCATTCAGCAAGACGCCCGCTTAAACGATACTCGCTTTGGCCGCGATTTGGGTCTGTTGCTAGCCGCGAATGTCGCCCCGCTGGTACACACTGGCGATCGCACTGAATTAGCTCGCTTTTCCTATAGCTTTTATCAAAGCACTTCCAGCGTTCGCTACATGCTTTATGCTGACTCCGAGGGCGATATCTTCTTTGGCATCCCCTATTCTGAGCCAGCCGTACAAAACTCTCTGGCTATTCGGCGGCGGATGCAGCTTCCCGAAAACTACGTCAGAAGTTCTGATTTGCCAATGGTACGGCAGCACATCACCCCTCTCGGCGAAGTCACCGATGTATTTGTGCCGCTCAACTACGAAGGCGAGTATTTAGGCGTCTTAGCGCTGGGCATCAATCCCAATCCTACCGTGGTCACTTCCTCGCACCTCACCCGCGATGTTACTGTAGCCGTCTTCGTTTCCATTTGGGTGATGGTAATTTTAGGCGCGGTATTTAATGCCCTGACCATTACCCAGCCAATTAAAGAGCTACTGGTTGGGGTCAAAAATATTGCGGCTGGCAATTTCAAACAGCGAATTAACCTACCGCTTGGCGGTGAACTCGGCGAACTGATTCACAGCTTTAACGACATGGCAGAGCGCCTTGAGCGCTACGAAGAACAAAACATCGAAGAACTAACGGCTGAAAAAGCCAAGCTAGAAACTCTGGTTTCAACCATTGCAGACGGTGCCATCTTATTAGATACCGAAATGCGAATTGTGCTGGTCAATCCAGCCGCGCGGCGTCTCTTTGGGTGGGAGAGCAAACAGCTAGAAGCCGAAACCGTTTTAGAGTATTTGCCCAACTCGGTTGCTATTCAGCTAATGCGTCCGCTTTATCAGGCAGCAGCGGGTGAATCTGAAGCTATGGAGTTTCGTTTGGTTTTGCCAGAGCCTGCTAGCCGTACGGTGCGCATTTTGCTCAATACCGTTCTCGATCAAGCGCGAGAAAACGTCAAAGGCATTGCCATTACCGTGCAAGACATTACCCGTGAAGTAGCGCTTAACGAAGCGAAAAGCCAGTTCATTAGCAATGTCTCTCATGAACTCAGGACGCCGCTGTTTAACATCAAGTCGTTTATTGAAACGCTTCATGAATACGGCGAAGACCTGAGCGAAGCAGAGCGGCGCGAATTTTTAGAAACTGCTAATCACGAAACGGATCGTCTAACCCGTTTGGTTAACGATGTTCTTGACCTGTCTCGCCTAGAATCCAACCGCCGCTACCAGCTAAGCGGGGTAGATGCCACCCAGCCGATTGAGCAAACGTTGCGGACTTATCAGCTCAACGCCCGCGACAAGCAAATTGAGCTGATTTCAGAAATTGAACCCCATCTGCCGCTTGTTTTGGGTAACTACGATTTGCTGCTACAAGTGCTGGTTAATCTGGTCGGTAACGCTTTGAAGTTTACGATGGCAGGGGGCTGCGTTCTCATTCGAGCCTATCGATCGCCTCAGCAATCTTCCCACAGCGCCGCTAAAGCAGTGCGCATTGAAATTGCCGACACGGGTATCGGCATTGCCCCCGAAGACCAAGCCGCCATTTTTGATCGCTTCTTTAGGGTAGAAAATCGGGTTCACACCCTAGAAGGGACTGGACTGGGACTTTCAATTGTTAAAAATATTGTTGAGAAACACAGCAGTCGCGTTAATCTGGTGAGCGAAGTTGGTACAGGCACCACTTTTTGGTTCGATCTGAGTTTGTTTACGGCTAGTCCTGACAACGAATCTGCAGAAGCGTTAGCCCTCAACTCCGAAGCCACTCACTCCAGTTCGCCTATATTGCAATCAGCAGGCTAATCAACAACAAACCTGCTAGCACCCACCAAGCGAGGTTGCGTCTGAACCAAACCCAGCTCAGTTGTAAAGGGGCTGGCTGCGGAGCCGTAGAAAAGTCAGCAGCGATCGCTGATTGAGATTGGTAGAGGGTACAGGTTTTAGCCAGCGGTCGTTGCGGAAAGTTACAGGTATTGTCAGCGTGATAAGTACAGTCCGGGCATAAAAAACGGTCTGCTTCAGCCCGGTGTAGCTGAATACCCGGATGACCGTAAGCTTTAAGCGGCAGTTGACAACGCGGACACTGCAAGGTGGCGGCTTGAATAGACTGCTGGCAACGAGGACAGACAGGCATGGTAATCAAAAACGTGCGTATTGCTATCCTAACCAGATTTCTTCGGTGGCGGCGGATAGTTAGAAATTGGCGAACCGCCGCACCTGATATTCCTTAGACTCCAGCATTTCATAAGCAAAGCCCAAGCTCTGATCAAACGTTTGGGTAATTTTGTCTAGCTCGACCGCTGCGATCGCCTTCCACTGTTCTCGGCTGGCCCAGCGAATGACCAAAATTAGCTCCGAAGTATCATCTGGCGAAATCCAAACCTCTTTGCCTAAAAACCCTTCATATTTTTCTAAAGCCAGCGTCCAAACTTCGGCATCAATTTGGACATAGCGTTCACGCTGCTCGGCTGGCACTCGAAATTTCAGCCATTCAATCACCATACTGGCTATCCTCACCGCCCGTCGGGTTTATCCTCTCATAAAATTTGGGGCAATTTTTGGCTCAGTCTTCTATCGCTAAAGGTTAAGGAAAGACGAAAAACCTTTTTGTCAGTAACTTGCAGCTATTGAAGTATCTCAACGCGGGTGGCTACAGTGGGGGGCTTATGGCTGATTGTTTCCGTTTGTGCAGACGTTGCAGTATTTTCACATCAGCTCCACACCGCTGCCATGTCAACAACTTAAGGTAAGAACTGTAAGCCAAAAACTAGATTTTCACCCATTACCCCAGAGGTTGGTAACAACATGCAATCAGATAACGCTTCTCCAACAACTCAATCAGGTTGGCAGCAGTGGCTATCACGCAGTTCATGTCTGCTGTTGGGAGCCGGACTGGCAGCGACAGGGGGTTACTTTGCTTGGAATCCCCAATCTCCTCTCAACCAGCAGGCATACGCTCAGCCCAGCGTCACTGCTCCAGAACCACCAGCCGTAGCCCAAGCCATTCCAGGTCTTTCGGCAACAGGCGACAACTTTATCAGCCGGGTTGTAGACACTGCAGGGCCTGCAGTCGTACGGATTAATGCTTCTCGCACCGTTCAGCAAGCCGTACCCGAAGTTTTTAACGATCCTTTGTTTCGCAGATTTTTTGGGTCTGAAGTGCCCATGCAGCCGTCTGAGCGGGTGCAGCGGGGGGTCGGTTCAGGATTTATTCTCGACAATCAGGGGCACGTCTTGACCAACGCCCACGTAGTTGATGGGGCTGACCAAGTCCAAGTTACCTTAAAGGATGGACGCTCTCTAGAAGGTCAGGTATTGGGGAGTGATCCGGTCACTGATATTGCTGTCATCCGTGTAGAGGACGCGAATCTGCCAACTGTGCAGCTTGGCGACTCTGAGCAAATTCGCCCTGGACAATGGGCGATCGCGATTGGCAATCCTCTGGGACTAGACAACACTGTTACCGCCGGCATTATTAGCGCCACAGGCCGATCTAGCGGCGATGTCGGCATTGCTGATAAGCGAGTCGATTTCATTCAAACCGATACGGCAATCAACCCTGGTAATTCAGGTGGGCCTTTGCTCGACGAACAAGGGCGCGTCATTGGCATCAACACAGCGATTATTCAAGGCGCTCAAGGTATTGGCTTTGCCGTTCCGATCAACACCGCCAAAGAGATTGCCGACCAGCTCATTGCCACTGGCAAGGTAGAGCACGCCTACTTGGGGATTGAAATGGTGACTTTGACCCCAGAAACCAAGGCAGAAATTAACGCCAACCCCAATGCGGGTCTGAGGGTTGAAGAAGAAACAGGCATCTTAATTGTCAATGTCATTCCTAATTCACCAGCCGCTAGCGCTGGCTTAAGAGCCGGAGATGTAATTCGAGCAGTCAATCGTCAGGCCGTCGCTGACTCTGAAGCAGTACAAAGACAGGTTTCAGCCGTACAAGTCGGGGATGACCTGCGTTTAGACATTCGCCGTTCTGGACGCGACCTCACTATCACGGCTCAACCAGGAGCACTCCCCGTTAACCCCACTCGCTAAAAACCGCGATCGCAGTTTGTAACGTCTTTCGCTCGGCGATCGCCGAGCGAAAACTTGCCGTATCCGTGCTTTGCCTTTAGCCTGCTGTCTTTAGCTGTAGAAAAGCTTTCCGTCTGCTCTCAGCCCTTCTGCCTGCCTCGATCGATATCCGCTCAAAGTTTTGAAAGTTGAACCGGAGGTTGAGGCAGGTTGATAGATCCTCACTTCGCTATCCTGGCCTTTCTGTCTATTTCGACCCTTTAATGGCGTGAGAGGTTCGGACTTCCCTGCCTGTAAATTTCTGCGGGCGACTCCATCTTTTGTCAGAATAAAGCGGTAGGCTGAGCCTAAGCATCGGCACAAAGCGCTTCTAAGTTCGCAGCGGGAAAACAAGATGGACACCAACAATCTGCTTAGGCAGCTAATTATGATCGGCGTCGGCACCACTTCCCTGGTTGCCGAAAAACTCAGAGAAGTCACCGATGAATGGGTAAGAAACGGCCAGCTCAACTCTGACCAAGCTCGGCGCTTTGTGGATGATTTGATGGGGCAGCTCAACTCTGAGCAGGGCAAATTTGAAGAGCAGATGCAGCGACAGTTGCGAAACGCTATGCAAGATCTTGGCGTACCGCAACAGTCAGAAATGGACGAGTTAAGAGGACGGCTCGATCGCCTAGAGCGCAAACTGCGCGAGATCGAAAATCAGCTTTGGAAATAGTATGCTCAAGTTAGCTCACTGCTATTTGGGAGAAAACGCGTGCGAGATATCTTAATTAGCTTTGGTGTATTAGTCGTCTGCTGTGTCGTCCTGATTACCGCTCAACTAACTGCCGATCGCAACCCAGCGATCGCTGTCAATCTGCAGGCTGACCCCGCTGCGGTCGAGCAGCCAGCAGAAATCAGACTCGCTCAGTCGGCTGACGACTTAATGCCAGATGCTAACTCCTCTGAGGAAACTTTAATGCCCGAAGAAAACAGAGTCACAACCGACTCAGGCTTGCAATATATTGATCTAGTGGAAGGAACGGGTGCCTCACCCCAAAGCGGCCAGCGAGTGACGGTTCACTATACGGGTACGCTGGAAGATGGTACTAAATTTGACAGTTCGCGCGATCGCAATCGCCCTTTTAGCTTTACCATCGGCGTCGGACAAGTCATCAAAGGTTGGGACGAAGGGGTTATGAGCATGCATGTAGGCGGTCGCCGCCAGCTAATAATTCCGCCTGATTTGGGGTATGGCAGCCGGGGAGCAGGTGGGGTTATCCCCCCCAATGCCACCCTCATTTTTGACGTTGAACTGTTGCGAATTGGCTAAAGCCCTTTGAAGTGCCCCGTTGGGGTAAAAACTTTCAAGAGACGCTCTTAAACAGGGCGTCTCTTCATTTTAGAAATCTAAGAAAAACGCCCGCATTCCGGTTAAATCAGTCAAGACGGTGGATAATTTCAGAGGTTGAAATATTGTGCAGTTCTGTGAAGTATTTTTTTCTGTCAGACGGCTGGAGAGTAGGGCGAGTTTGGGAATTTGGTGGCTTGTGGAATGAACTTGCGTGGCAGCGCAAGCCCCATATTCAGCGCCTTTCTCTTTTTATCGAAGAGCAGCAAGAAAAACTTTGGCTCTACCAAGTCGAAGAGGCTGTACTGATGGTAGAAGTTAGACCCCTTGATCCGAACCATCGACAATCAATTGGTCAGGTGGTGTTAAAGCGCCTGATTTCGGCAGAGCAAGCGATCGCGCGTCTCTGCGAAGCAGAAACGCTTTCTAATCTAAAGAACCTCGAATAAACTAGCCCAGCCAAAAGGCTAAAACCAATAAGCTCAAAAGAGAGCTTCTGGACTGGTCGATTCTGGCAAGTTGGTGACGGCACGCTCTAAAGAAGCCAACGCTCGGTTGTAACCCAATACAGCCGTCACTAAGTTACCTTGAGCCTCGGTCAAGTCAGACTGAGCACTGGTAACTTCTAACTGAGTTCCTACACCTGCGTTAAAGCGAAGCCTAGCCAGTTCAAGCGCTTCGGTCGCTTGGTCAACTGCCAGTTCAGCTGTCCGAATGTTAGAGAGATTAGCTTCTAAGTTGGCATAAGCCTGCTCAACCTGAAACCGAATCAAATTGCGAGTTTCAGAGAAGCGAGTTTCTGCGATTTCAATATCCCGTTCGCGCTGAGCCGCTTGAGCAACGGCCTGTCCACCTTCAAACAAATTGATGCTAACTCTGGCTCCCAAAGAATAGGTATCCTCAAAGCCATCGCTATCATCTAAATTGTTTTGAACATTGTAGTTAGCAAAGAGGCTAACCTGGGGGCCTAAATTAGCCAAGGCAATGCGGCGCTGTTGCTCACTAATTTCGCGCTGGGTTAATTGTTGTTCTAGCTCAGCCCGATTTTGAAAAGCCAAAATAATACTTTCTTCTAAAGACAGCGGCCACGCATTGGCCAGTTCGGGCGGTACTGAATCCACTTCGATCACAGGGGGTAGGTTCAGCCGTCTAGCCAACTGTCGTTGGGCAATTTGTTTTTGACTAAGCGACTGGACTAAGCTTTGACGTGCATTGGCTACTTGGACTTCAGCAGTCAGCACATCAAAGCGAGTGCCGACCCCTACCTCTTCTCGCAGTTGTGTATCCTGTAGGTTTTGCTCTGCTTCGTTTAAAAACGACTGGTTAATCCGAATCTGTTCATCCGCTTCCTGCACATCGTAATACTCATTGGTGGTGTTGAGCCGTAGCTCAGCTCGACGGCGCTCAACTTCTAGCTGGTTAAAGCGCAATTGCTCTTCTGCCGCCCGAATGCTAGCGGCGCGTCGTCCCGACGTATAAAGGTTGTAGTTGAGGTCTAAGCTACCAGCAATCGTTGTCTGCAACTCTTCTTGGGTAGAAAATTGAGTGCCGCCGCCGGTAATGATCCCCCCTGAACCTAAAGATGTGGTTGTGGCCTGCCGAGAGGTGAGATCGCCATTTGCACTCACTGTCGGGTAAAGAGCTGCCTGCGCTTCACGCAGCGCGGCTTGACTACGCTCTAGTTCGAGGATTGCAATCTGCAGGTCTTCGTTGTTGCGATAGGCTAGCTCGATTGCTTGTTCTAAGGTCAGCGGCTGGGTGCCAATAATCTCAACTTCGTCAACCCGAGTGGGATAAAGCAGCGGATTGGGATCGGCATAGAGGGCTTCGGGCGCATCACCGGGTTCAGCAATTGACGGCTGGTTGGGCAATAAATCTCCCTCAATCGGGACAATTTCTGGCTCTAAGTTACCGTCAATCGGGTTAGCCTGAGCAGGCTCCAATTCCGGTAGTGCTTGTGCAACGGGCACCGCTTCGTCTGCAACTCGTTTCGTGGCCTCTTCAGCTAACCCATCTGCTTCAACTGCTGCTAGTGCATTGCTGGTTTCTTCGCTAGATAACGTTTCGATCCCACTAGCGGCAAGAGCGCGATCGCTGTATTCAGGTTCAGCCATTTCAGGTGTTAAGGGTGATGCACTCTGCAGGGGAGCCGCTGGCGTCAGTGCCGAAAATTCAGGCTGAGCCTGAGCCAGCACTGAAGCGGTTGAACGTTGTGATGACGCTGTAGATGCCCGGTGGGGGGATATTAAATTTTTGTCGCTGGCGATCGCTGCCGTTTCCATCAAGCCCGGACTGGCGGGTGCAGTGTTTTCTATCAACCCAATTACGGCTGGTTCAGCTTTGTGGGTTGTATGAGCTACATTACCGACTGCCGCAGTCGCATTGGGAGAGAGGCTGATAACGGTTCCCATGCCTAAACAGACTGAAGCCACTCGATATAGAGAAAGTGTTCGCATACAAACTCACTATAAGATTTAAGGCACTGCGAAGAGGTGATCGCTGGCAGGTCAAAAACCTGGCACAGTGAACAGCAACTCTAGAATACTGGACTGCAAGGCTAAGACTGGGTTAAACCGATGGTTTTCAACGACGTAGGTTGCTCAGTCTGCAGGCAGGCATTGATCAAAGTGGGAATATCATCCACCAGTAAAATTTTGCAGCCCAACTGCCGCTCCAATTCTGCCACACTCATATCATCTAAGAAGTAACTGTCGTCAGGAAGTTTCTGATCGCCTTGTTTCAACATCAGCGTGGGCAGCAAGAGGCCGTCCCCCAAATCCCGACTAGAAAGAGCCGTCAAGATGTCTTTTCCGGTTAGCAAACCTGTAACGGTGATGGTTTGCCCCCAATACTCACTGGCGATCGCAGCTAAGTCAACCGTTAGCCCTTCTACCTGGTTTAACCTTGCCACAATCGGCTCAAAAGCTTTTTCTACCGCATTGCCCACCACCCAGGTTAAACGTCGAGTTGGCCGCCGGGGCGCTGGCAGCAAAACCTCAGCACAATCTTCAAACTGGCGTAAAAACTGCCGAATCGACCCTACGCCATTGCCAATTTGCGGGTAATCTTCGTAGTGAGACTCAGGCGGTAAAGGCTGGCGGGCAATCAAAAACCACTCGTCTGCCAACCAGGCAAACACAGAACCGAAACGCTGACTAAACTCAGCCTGCAGCGCCTGTACCTGGCTAATGACCTCTTGCGCTTTTGCCGGAGAAACGGGCATGAGTTCATCTGCTGCCGGACGAAACCGAGTCAAGCCGACTGGAACGACTGCTACTGAAGCCACAGCAGGCGTTTCCCCCCGATGAAAGCGAGCCAAGTCTCTGAGGGTTCGTTCCAGATGAACGCCATCGTTGATGCCAGGGCAAACAACCACTTGCGCATGAATTTGCAGACGGTTGGCACGAAACCATTTCAGTTGTTCTAAAAGCTGACCTGCGCGCTCATTTTTCAACAGGCGACTACGCACTTCTGGTTCAGTCGCATGAACTGAAACGTACAGGGGCGAGAGACGCATCTGAGCAATGCGTTGCCATTCTGGCGGCGACAAATTTGTCAAAGTGAGGTAGCTACCGTAAAGAAAGCTCAGTCGATAGTCATCATCTTTGAGATACAGCGTCTGCCGCTTGCCAGGTGGCTGCTGATCGATAAAGCAAAAAGGGCAACGGTTATTGCACTGAATCAGGCCATCAAACAGAGCCGACTCAAACTCCAAGCCTAAATCTTCGTCGTAGTCTTTTTCAATGTCGATTCGGTGCAACTGGCCTACCGTATCCAGTACCGTTAGCTCTAAAGCCTCATCGGCACACAGAAACTGGTAGTCAATCAGGTCGCGAGGCTGCTGACCGTTGATTGAGACAAGGCGATCGCCGGGTTCAAAGCCAATCTCCTCAGCGATCGAGTTGGGCAGAACTCGAGTAACCGTCGCTGGTTGAATTGAAGACTTGCTCACAGGGTAGGTGAAATTACGCCAATCCCATCATGAATCATTTCTCAAATATTGGGCATGCGCTGAGTGGCGATCGCCCACAAAATGACTAATCCAAAGCCAATGCGATAAAACACAAACACCCAGGTTGTATGATCTCGCAAAAAGCGAATCAGCCAGTAAATCGCTAAATACGAAGAAATTGCGGAAGCGATCACACCAGCGGCGATCGCCAGCAAACCGATATCACCAGCTTCAACGTCTAGCAAATCTTTAGCCTCAACCAGACCAGAAATCAAAATCGCTGGAATCCCCATCAACAAAGAAAATCGAGCTGCCGTTGGGCGATCAAGTCCCATAAACAGCCCAGCAGTAATGGTGGAGCCAGAGCGAGATACCCCCGGAATCAAAGCGAGCGCTTGGGCAAAGCCCATGCCAATGCCATCCCATAGCCCTACCGCTTCATAGCCCCGTTGCCGCCGCCCAACTAACTCAGCCAATCCCAGTAAAAGGGCTAGGCCAATCGAAGTGATGGCGATTGTCAGCGAACTGCGGCCAAACAGATCGTACTGCTCGGCAAAAAACAGCTTCACCAGCAAACCCAACACCACAATAGGAACAGTCCCCAGCAAAATACCCAAGCCAATACGAAACTCGTTGCTCTGGTAATGCCCCTTGCTAACAGCCTGAACCATGCCCGCCGTCACCTGGCGCACATCATCCCAAAAGTAGCCCAAAATGGCACCAATGCTGCCCAACTGTACCACCGCCGTAAAGCCTACTCCCGGATCGCCCCAGCCCAGAGCTACAGGCACAATCTTGACATGGGCTGTACTGCTGATAGGCAAAAATTCCGTCAGCCCTTGCACTATGCCAACCACAATCGCCTGCCAAACATTGAACGGGGCTAGCACTTCAGACGACGCAGCCTGTGCCACTGGCAAACCATAAAAACTGATTACAGACTCTGAAAACAGCTGAATCATAATAATTGGCAACTGATAGCTATGAAGCCATCGGCAAAGTTTCATCGCCATTATCGCAAACCCCTTTGCCCAAGCCGCATCCTCTCTGCCAATATTTGCTAGATAGATAAGAGTTATTAAACTTCCAGCAAATTCGCCTGATTGTTTCCTCAAGCTACGGTACGGCTGCATTCTGGAAATTAAGCTATGATGACGGACAGATCCTTATCCCCCCCTGGGGGATAAAATTGTGTTATTGTTAAAAATAGTTAACCTTTTCTCAGGAAAACTTTTGGCTTATTACAGCACCTCAACGTCTTACCGTCAGTTGCCAACCGCTTCACCTTTTCTACAGCGGCTGGCTAAAATTCCTCAACGCTGGCAAGTCTTCGCGGCGGCGGTATTTCTGGTTGTAGTGCCTGTCTTTTTTCAAGCACCTTTGGTGCGGTTGTTGCCCTGGCTGAGCCTGCTGCTTTCGGGAGGCTGGTTTTTTGCAGGTCTGAGCTTGATCATGATGAGGTCAAATCAGACCAAGCCTTGGGGAGATTTGCTAGTTGGCTTTACTTGGACTTGGTTAGCTGGCTCAATCTACTGGGGCTGGCTGCGGTGGGAGCCTTTCATCCATTTGCCGATAGAAGCGCTGGGATTACCAATCGTAGTCGCGTGTTTATTGGCGCGGCGCGGCCCCATAGGTAGTTACTTTTATTTAGGTTCTCTCTTTGGGACGGCTATTACAGACCTTTATTTTTACTGGACTGATTTAATTCCCTATTGGCGACAGCTCATGCAACAACCCCCTGCACAAGCGGCTGATATTTTGCATAGTGCTTTATTACAGTTGCAAACCGTAGAAGGCGTTAGCCGCGCTCTTTTATTGTTGGGTGTGCTAGTTGTCTGCGGCTGTCTCCCATTGGCTTTGAGTCGTAGCCTACACTGGTGGGCTTTTGGTGGTGCCATTTTAAGCACTATTTTTGTAGATAGTCTGTTTTTGTTAGTCGCAGCGATCGCTTAACGAATTCAGGTGCCCCTCCGCATTTTTGCCCATCAAGTCTTTGCCTCAAGTCGGCTGAATGCAAAAGGATGATGAAGAAGGTCAAAAAACAACTTTGAAAAGGCTAAGGGTTCGATTAGATTTAAGCTAGCAACCATGCCTAGCAAATTCCACAATTTTCTTTGGCATAATAGGTGCAGGAATCTGGTGCCTGAGAGATTATGATTGGCCTAGCCTTTATTAGGGGATGTGAGAGTGGATTATTGATCCTATAGCCCTCTCCAACAGTCGATGAATAGTTCCAAGCCTGTGGTGACTACACAACCTGGTCCCTATCTGGTATTACAAACCGAGTCAGGTAGTCGTCACCTGTCTTTGATTGGGAGTAATTGCTGGACAATTGGGCGCAGTGATGACAACAACTTTGTTTTGCCCGATCGCTGGATTTCCCGTAATCACGCCATGCTGCAATGCATGGAAACGGGAGAATTTTATCTCATTGATTTGGGCAGCCGGAATGGTTCATTTGTCAACGGTCGTCGCGTTAGCGTTCCGGTGACGCTTCATAATGGTGATGCGCTTACCTTTGGACAGACAGAACTGAAATTTTACTGCCCCGCAATTGAGCCGCAAACTAATTCTGGCATCAATAGTTTAGACTCCCAAGACTTCACGGCCACCGCCACGCTGCACGTTCGCCGCCTCATTTCAGTCATGGTCGTTGATATTCGCGACTTTACGATCATGACCCGTCAACTTGACGAGAAAGTGCTTTCAGAAGTGATTGGCACTTGGTTTCGCTGTGCTGGCGAGATTATTGGAGAGTATGGTAGCTGGGTTGATAAGTATATCGGCGACGCCGTGATGGCGGTTTGGATTCATGGTACGCAAGGGGTTGATTCAGAAGAAATGCTGCAAATCGCCCGAGCCATCAGTGCGCTTCACAAAATGACCAGCCATTTACATGAGCGCTATCCGCTGCCTTTTCCCATTCGTATCGGTGCAGGCTTAAATACGGGCTATGCCATGGTAGGCAATACGGGGACTGGTGCAAGACCAGACTATACCGCTTTAGGGGATACCGTTAACGCGGCTTTTCGCTTTGAATCTTCTACTAAGCAGCTAGGGTTAGATATTGCTTTAGGCGAAACAACTTACGAATATTTGACTGCGATCGGCGCTAATGAGCAAATCTTTAAACGCTACACGGTCAACATGAAAGGCTATGACGATCCAATCCAAACCCATGCTGGTACTTTCTCAGATTTAGACAGATTTTTAAATCTGCACAGCAAGGCTTTTTCGTAAGTTAGCTGTACGTCAGAAAACCAGTATCTGCAGGTGTTAGAACTTTAGCTCTCTTGGAATGGGATCTCATCTGGGACAGCGAAAATGGTAGTCTCTAATAGATGCTGTGTATAGATCTTCGTTTAATGTGACGAGGGAGATTGTTTAGATGAAACGATTATTAGGCGTGCTGGTAGCACTGGGTATTTTGGTAAGTGGCTGGGTTGGGCTAGGTGCGACTCAAGCAGCAATAGCTGCTGACTTTAATGGGACAGCCTTTCGTTCAGCACCGTTGTTAGCGGCAGACTTTCGGAATGCGGTTGATGACAAGCTAAGAACTGAGTACGGCTCCAAAACTGACCTCAACAATGCTAACATCACGGCATTTACCAAATATCCGGGTCTGTATCCCACAATCGCCCGTAAAATTTTGGCAAATGCGCCCTTTGATTCCGTTGAAGATGTTCTAAAAATGCCAGGGCTGAGCGATCGCGAAGTTGAGCGTCTGAAAGCTAATTTAGACAACTTTACCGTAACGCCGCCTGATCCAGCACTGGTAGAAGGTGCCGATCGCTTTAACAACGGCGTTTATAAGTAAAGAAACTTGAGTGAGGCTGTGTCAGTCTCCAGAATCTCAAATTAGATCGCTCTTTATGGAGTAGCTTAAGTCAAAGGCACCCTGCTGACTAGATCTACCCTAAGGAGCGTTTTTCTTTGAGCCACGATTTTTCTGATTTGCTGTGTACAGACACGTTTGATGTGCTGGTAGTCGGTGGTGGCGCAGCCGGCCTCTATGCCGCTCTTTGTTTACCTGCTCACCTTAAAGTGGGGTTAATCACTAAAGATACACTCACGCTTTCAGCCAGCGATTGGGCCCAAGGCGGAATTGCAGCGGCGATCGCTCCAGAAGATTCGCCCACGCTACACGTTCAAGATACGCTGCGGGCCGGAGCCGGATTATGTGATCTGGCAGCCGTTAACCGACTGGTTGAAGACGCCGCTGACTGCATCCAAGCGCTCCTGCAAATGGGAGTTGCTTTTGATATGAAAGATGGCCACCCGGCCTTGACGCTAGAAGCGGCTCATTCTCGCCGTCGAGTCCTGCATGCCGCCGATACAACCGGACGAGCAGTCGTAGCCACCTTAGCCGATCAGGTACTCAAACGCCCCAATATTCAGGTCTTTTCAAAAACCTTTGTGCTGGATTTGTGGGTAGAAGCGGGTTCCTGCCGAGGGGTCAGCCTGCTCTTGGCAGAGCAGGTTTGCTGGCTTGCGGCCAAAGCCGTCATTCTGGCGACAGGCGGTGGTGGACAAGTTTTCGCTCAAACCACCAATCCTTCAGCCAGCACTGGCGACGGTGTAGCAATGGCATGGCGAGCAGGTGCCCTACTGCGCGACCTAGAGTTTGTTCAATTTCATCCAACGGCTTTAACTAAAGCTGAAGCTCCCCGGTTTTTAATTAGCGAGGCTGTACGGGGGGAAGGAGCCTACTTGGTCGATCGTATGGGGCACCGATTTACTTTTGACTATCATCCCAAAGGCGAGTTGGCTCCCCGTGACGTAGTCAGCCGCGCTATTTTTGAACATTTACAGAAAACAGAAGCAGAGCCATCTCAAGGCGTCGTTTGGCTAGATTTGCGCCCCATTGAGGCCGATCGCATTCGCTATCGCTTTCCCAATATTATTCAGGTCTGCCAGCAGTGGGGGATTGATGTTTTTCATCAATCTATCCCGGTTTCGCCAGCCGCCCACTATTGGATGGGGGGCATTTTTACTGATCTTGCCAGCCACACAACTTTGCCAGGACTTTATGCCGTTGGCGAAAACGCCAGTACAGGCGTGCATGGAGCCAATCGGTTAGCCAGTAATTCTCTGCTCGAGTGCTTAGTTTTTGGCGCTCAGCTTCGTTCGCTCACGCTGCTTGAACCTGAAAACCCGCTTCCAGCAACAAGCTACCGACCGTTGCCTGAGAACTGGCACTATCAAAGGGCACAGCTACACCAGTGGCGGCAAGCACTGGCAACGCTGATGTGGCAAAGTGCAGGCATCTCGCGAGAGCAAACAACTCTAAACCTAGCGATCGCTCAGGTTCAGCAATGGCGGCAACAACTACACCAGTTGGAAATTAGCAGCTTCATGGCGCAGCTACAACCGGGGGAAAGGGTCAAACTCTCACTGGCAGCAGAGCAGTTTTTAAGAGAGTGGGGCGAACTTCACAATCTGCTTGATATTGCTGGGCTAATTCTTCGCAGTGCGGTTTTTCGTACCGAAAGTCGGGGCGGGCACTACCGCAGCGATTATCCCCAATCTTTGACCCGCTGGCAGGTGCATACACTCATTCAAGCCGATCGCTGCTGGCCGTCAGAACCCATCTCCACTAACGCGTCTATGGTTTAAGAAATCGCTGTGCTACCAGAGTAGGCCATTTAATGGCTGCAAGCTACTTATAGAAAACCTTTCGCGCTGCCTTTGGCTATAAAGGCCATTCAATAGATTGCAAATCTTTGAGCGGTTTGCCGAATGTTAAAGTGTCTGATTGAAGATAACCAGACAGCAAATAAAAGATAGAGGTAAAAGCGATCGCATGCAGGAGTGTTGAAAAGCGCCAGCTATGAAGTTTTGCCATGAAGCCCGACCGATAGAAAAACCTACTCTAGTTGTGTCATACCAAAGATAGATTTCCCGTGATCAGGCAAGGATAGAGGCGTAATCAAGATCACAAGCCACTCGCTGCTGGTGCTGATCTCACCCCTACCTCATCGCCCATTTAATTCAGCTTAGTTTTTGAAATCACGTGGCCCTTCATAACCAGAAACATCCGCTAGCGTTTCCAAGCGCTGCGTGCCCGAATAAAATTCACCGTTTACTTCCCAGGTGGGAAATCCTTGAATCTGATCACTAGCCTGACAAAGTGCTGTTTGAGCATTGGCTCCCTGGGGATCACACTCTATATAAGGAATTGCTTGGGCAGCTTCCTGACCAAAGAGTTGCTTTTGATCATGGCAGTGCGGACACCACCAAGCGCCATACATCTTTGCTCCCACCGCAGCCAAGTGATCTGCCAGCGCTATTTCTGCCACCCCAGAAGTGGTTGTAATAGCAGGGCCAACTTCACCTGCCGCAGCGGTCTGGGAATTTCCACCGCCATTGACAGGCGCATAAACTCCCAGCGTGCCGACCAAAGCAACAACCGCTACAATCAACCCCGTAAACATAATCTGGCCTGTGTCTTCCCAGCGGTGGCCAAGTAGGGTCAGCCCCAGCATTAACACAGTAAAGATGGCTGATGTCAGGCAGTACAAGCACAAAGCCTTAATTTCAAAAGCCAGCAGATACATCAAGTAGCCGCTAAACACCACCATGCTGACCGATCCCACCAAGAGTAACAGCCGGGTCCAATCATGGACTTTTTGCCGTAGCTCTTTGTGAGTTTCGGGGTTGATTAGCAAAGGCGCGATCGCCAGAACCGCCATTGAGAGATAGGCGAGAAAGCCAAAGAGCGTTAGAGGTAAGCCAAAAATCTCGGCGTAAGGGCTAGACAATACGCGATCGCACCCCTCAGTCGGGCAAGCAGCTTCGCCCCCCATAAATTTAACAACGGTCAAATAAGCGGTTCCAGTCGCTCCAATGGCTGCGATTGTGGCGATTAGCGGTCTTGCCCAGCGATGTATCCAGCGATCTTCTTGACGGCGGCGTCTCATATCAAGTTACCCAATAAATTCTCTAGCGTCTTGTTGCTCAGCATAAGGGTCAGTGGCTTTAGTTTGTTCACACCCAGGCTGGCAGACAAACCTAAAACCAAATTGTTAACCTAGCACTCCGCATCAACTGCTTCTATTTTGCCCTAGACAGTCTAAGCTGCCAAAGCGATCAGCCCAAAAATAGGCTGATCAAATCTGAAAACCCTATCAGCTTTGCTCGGCTCGAACTGCATCAGCGCTTAACGTTCAGACGCAATTGGCAAGGCTGACATCGTACTTGTCTCTTGCTTCATGGCAATGCTACGGTGAGTAGCCTCAACAAATTGGCTGACTCGGATGGGATCGATGGGCTGATCGATCAGGCCATGGCGCTTCAGTGAGCTTGAGACAATAACCCCATCAGCCGCCTGCATCAACTTGGGGATATTTTCCCAGTTGGCACCGCTGCCAATAAACACAGGGGTTTCGCCAGCCGCAGCTTTAGCTAGCTCTAAATCTGCCAAGCTAGGTGGGCTACCTGTTGCCCAACCAGACAAAATAACGCCATCTGCCAAACCCCGTTCAATCGTTTCTTGTACCGCTGTTGTTAGATTGGGTGAACCCAGCGGACGAGCATGCTTGACCAGCACATCGGCCAAAATCTTGACATCGCTGCCCAGTTCTCGCCGATAGCGCATGAGCTGATGGGCCTGTCCTTCAATCAATCCTTGGTCGGTCGCCATTACCCCAGTCAAAACATTGACTCGAATAAAAGCTGCTTTTACACAGGTGGCGATCGCTAAAGCACTGCGAGCATCATTGCGCAGCACATTGATCCCAATTGGCAACGCCACAATTTGCATCAGGCGTTGCACAATCAAACTCATAGCACTGACAACGGCTGGATCGACTTGATCCTTAGTGAAAGGAGCATCAAAAAAGTTTTCGATCACCAGGCCATCAACGCCGCCTGAAGCAAAGGCCGTTGCCTCTTGCTCAGCACGAGCCATAACCGCCTGAAAATTTCCCTGCCAGCGAGCAGAGGTTGGCAGCGGCAAAAGGTGAACGACGCCAATGATGGGGTTTGGGGTATTGAAAATCTGAATTAAGTCCACTGGTGGCTTGTTCTCGGACTTGGCACTTGCTAAACATACGAGTGAGAAAGGCAAACGTACCTTTCTCTCAATCTCAATTTACCTTAACAATGGTTAGTCTCTAAGTGTGAACCAATCGTTTGAATAGAGACAACCCCGCTGTATACCCCACCCTGAGAAAATGTCTGCTCTACAAAATGTTTAGATATGTTATGATGAGGCATCAAGGCTGGATAGTTTCGCCTCCTAAATTCACGAAGTAGTCTTACTTCAAGGCAAACAGGCGTCGGTAGACGTTGCCAAGTTTTATCAGGTGTCGAACTACACTTCTGCAAGGCGCTATCCGCTTCTAAGCCCTAGACTGCTCTAAGATTTTGTTCAGATTTGGGCGGTTTAAGGCAGCGCTGGGATCAGGAATTCGATTACTGTATTGGTTCTGTATATGGGTCATAAGCCGACGATTGCGGTTGCTCACTTGGGCTGTGAAAAAAATCGAGTAGATACCGAACACATGCTGGGCTTGTTGGTCAAGGCTGGCTATGGGGTAGACTCCAACGAAGACTTAGCCGATTACGTCATAGTTAACACTTGCAGCTTTATCGAGTCTGCGCGAGAAGAGTCTGTACGAACGTTGGTAGAACTGGCAGAAGCTGACAAAAAGATCGTTATTACGGGTTGTCTGGCTCAGCACTTCAAAGATGACTTATTAGGAGAATTGCCCGAAGCGATCGCTCTTGTTGGTACGGGCGATTATCATCGAATTGTTGAAGTAATAGAACGCGCAGAAGCCGGAGAACGCGTTAAGCTGGTTTCTGCTGAACCCACCTACATTGCAGATGAAACCGTACCACGCTACCGCACAACCTCAGAGGGCGTTGCTTACGTGCGTGTGGCAGAAGGCTGCAACTACCGCTGTGCTTTTTGCATTATTCCCCATTTGCGCGGGGATCAGCGATCGCGCCCGATCGAGTCTATCGTGGCTGAAGCTGAGCAGCTAGCGGCAGAAGGTGTACGAGAAATCATTTTGATTTCTCAGATCACAACTAACTACGGCGCAGATATTTACGGTGAACCCAAGCTAGCTGAGTTGCTGCGGGCTCTAGGCCAAGTCGATGTGCCCTGGATCAGGATGCACTATGCCTATCCAACCGGCCTAACGCCAGCCGTGATCGCCGCTATTCAAGAAACGCCTAATGTTTTGCCTTATCTAGACTTGCCACTACAGCATTCTCATCCAGATGTGCTGCGGGCAATGAACCGTCCCTGGCAAGGACGCGTTAACGATGGCATTATTGAGCGGATCAAAACAGCCCTGCCCGATGCAGTGATGCGAACCACGTTTATCGTTGGTTTTCCGGGTGAAACTGAAGCACATTTTCAGCATCTACTTCAGTTTGTTCAGCGTCATCAGTTCGATCACGTCGGTGTGTTTACCTTCTCGGCTGAAGTGGGCACACCTGCTTATGCCTTGCCTGATCCCGTGCCGTCAAGGGTGATGGATGAGCGACGCCAGCAGATTATGCTGGCTCAGCAAGAAATCTCGTTCCAACGTAATCAAGCAGAAATTGGCAAGACTGTTGATGTTCTAGTTGAGCAAGAAAATCCCACGACGGGTGAGCTTATCGGCCGATCGGCCCGCTTTGCTCCTGATGTGGACGGTTTGGTGTATGTCAAAGGCGAAGCCGCACTAGGGCAGCTGACGTCTGTGGCAATTCAAGCAGCCGATACTTACGACTTGTTTGGCTCCGTCGTCCCCTAATTCAAACGCTTTCGCTCTTTGTTACCGACTCATAAGGAGATTCAATGACCCTTTCTTTTGCGAGCCTTGGGCTATCTGAAACACAAGTTCGTCAACTTGAGAAAATTGGGTTTACTGCACCCACTCCCATTCAAGCCCAAGCCATCCCGCATTTACTCGCTGGTCGCGACGTCGTCGGCCAAGCCCATACTGGCACGGGTAAAACGGCAGCTTTTTCATTACCCATTTTGGAGCAAATCGATCCCAAAAATTCTGCGGTGCAGGCGCTGATCCTAACGCCTACCCGAGAGCTAGCCGTACAGGTTTGTCAGGCAATTCGTAATTTTAGCGAAGACCGTCGTGTTTATACCTTAGCTATTTATGGTGGCCAATCAATTGAGCGCCAGATTTCGCGCCTAGAGAAAGGTTGCCAAATTGTGGTAGGTACACCGGGTCGAGTTCTAGATCTGCTCCAGCGGGGATCGCTAAAACTCAATCAGCTCAACTGGCTGGTGCTGGATGAAGCTGACGAAATGCTCAACATGGGCTTTATCCAAGATGTAGAAAAAATTCTGAGTCAGGCTCCTTCCGAGCGACAAACAGCGTTTTTCTCTGCCACGATGGAAACAGCCGTGCGCGAGTTGGCAGCTAAGTTTCTGCGATCGCCTGTTACTGTCACCGTTGAGCAACCCAAAGCAGCTCCAACTCGAATTAACCAGGTGGCTTACGTTTTGCCCCGAGGTTGGAGTAAGTCACGAGCACTGCGCCCCATCTTAGAAATGGAAGATCCGGATTCTGCCATTATCTTTGTGCGCACTCGGCGGACAGCGGCTGAATTGACGCGGCAGCTACAGGCAGCAGGGCACAGCGTAGACGAATATCATGGCGATTTAACTCAATCTCAGCGTGAACGGCTGCTACTGCGGTTTCGTCAGCGGCAGGTGCGTTGGGTGGTCGCCACTGACATTGCGGCGCGGGGTCTGCATGTGGATGACCTGACCCACGTAATTAACTACGAATTGCCCGATAGCCCAGAAAACTATGTACACCGCATTGGTCGAACTGGGCGAGCCGGCAAAGAAGGCGTTGCTATTTCTTTGATTCATCCTCTAGAAAAATACAAGCTCCGTCAGATCGAGCGGCACGTACGTCAAAAGCTGGAATTTGGCAAAATTCCGACGCGGGCAGAAATTGCGGCTCGGCATTTGGAAAAGTTACAAACTCAGGTACAAGAAGCTATCACTGGAGAGCGTATGGCCTCCTTCTTGCCAATCGTCTCTCAACTTAATGAAAGCTACGATCTGCGCACGATTGCCGCTGCTGCTTTGCAAATGGCTTACGATCAAACCCGCCCAGCGTGGATGCGGGTAGACGCTCAGCCCGACCATCAAGAAGAATCTACTCCCGCTGCCCCCATCCGCAAAGGATCTAGTCGGCCTACGCGGAAGCAAGCTTCAGCTTCTCCGCACAAAGACTAAGTTACGGCTAGGCAGTCGTTGCCTAGCCCAAAGCAAAAGGAAAGCTTTTCTGTTGGGGTTTGCAGCTATTCGGAGGTTCAACGCTTGTAGCTACAGCGATCGCTTGTAGACAGTTCTTCGCATTACCTCAAACTCACCGCGCCGCTAGCTTCTTGTTTCTCAATCAGAAGCAGCGGTGCGAATACAAAGAGGTGATTAAGCTGTGTATGCTCCACTACAACACTCCCTTAGGTGTGACTTACAATTGATCCTAAAGAAGGATCCTGCCTGTAAGTGACGTGGGGGTGTTGCTGTTATGTTGGTTATTTTGATGGATGACCAGCTCCTGCTGCCTCAAAAGGTATGTCAAAGCTGCTTGATGGCTGATCAAACAGGTCAGCCCCGGTGGCGGCAAGGTCGGTTGCGCTGTGGGCGTTTAGTTGAAAAACTTTCAGATACTCAGCCTGACCAGTACGAGTGTCAAATGGGGTTTCGCGTGGCTAACATTGAGTGAGGTTAGGTGTTGGCCGCTTAGGTGATGCTTTGAAGTTCTTAAGGAACTGAGCACATTAAAACGCCATTTTTTGATGTATCAAAATCAAACTAGACTTTAGGTAATTGAGTATAGACACCTAAATTTTATGGCTTGGCTTAAAGGTTGGAAGCGGATAAAGCCGTTGCTGGCAGAAACCATTTAGCTATCTTGACTGTGCCTGTTGGGTGATGTTTCCCATACGGCAAATTCCCTATAATTGAATGATTAAAAATTAAACTTTATCAAGGAGTCCCTTGTTTTATGAACTGGCGTGGGTCAACAACTGTTTCAGATAGAATCTTTGCTGCTCTGCCTTATATATTGCCGTTAGTATATGGCATTGGCTTTGGTGTCTTTATTTTCAGAGATTTTCCCATCGTTCAACTGTTACTAGTGCCGCTGACTCCTTTCTTGGCCGTTTATAATTTCCCCTTTGCTGGCATCATTATCTTTTTCTTGCTCTTTTTCCTGGTTGTCAGAAATCCGGACATTAGCCACTTTATTCGCTTCAACACGATGCAGGCGATTTTGCTGGATATTATCTTGTTTCTTTGCCAGTTGGTGTTTGGTCTTTTGGCAGGTTCACTAGGCGAAGGTTTATTGGTGCAAACGCTATCTAACGTCATCTTTTTGGGAATGTTGGCGGCTGTTGTTTATTCAGTAGCTCAGTCTTTGATGGGGCGCTACGCAGAAATTCCAACCCTGTCTGAAGCCGTACACATGCAGGTACGGTAGTCAAAAGCGGATAAGTGCTTTGCGGGTTGACTTCTCAGCATGAGTTCAATAAGTTACTGAATGTTCCTCACCTCGTTTGGGGTGGGGAATTGTTTTGGGAAACCTTTTAATCTGCGATCGCTACTCATGTCTCAACCGTTTATCGACACAATTTATACAGATGGTGCCTGTTCAGGAAATCCCGGCCCTGGTGGTTGGGGCGTCGTCTTTCAAAGCAGCGGCACTACCTGCTACGAAATCGGTGGACGTGACAGCCAAACAACTAACAATCGCATGGAGCTTCAAGCAGCGATCGCTGCTTTAGAGTTTTTGCTACAGCACGAAGTCTCTGAAACGATCAAGCTTTATACAGATAGTGAGTATGTCAAAAAAGGCATCACTCAATGGATTCGCGGTTGGGAAAAAAAAGGTTGGAAAACAGCAGCGGGTAAGCCCGTTCTCAACCGCGATTTGTGGCAACAACTGGGAGAACTCAACCAACATGTCCAGCAGCAACTAGGTCAGGCGGTAGATTGGCGCTACGTCAAAGGACATGCAGGTATTGCGGGTAATGAGCGCTGTGATGAGATTGCACGTGCCTTTGCCGCTAATCAGCCTATTGACCTCAAGCAGCGATCGCCTCAAACCATTCACAAGCAAGAGGATGAATCTTCTATCAATCCAGCAAAAAGCAAAAATCTCTCGCCAGAGATAAAATTAGAACAGCTATCTGACGAAAATGTAGTTGATTTATCCATGGCAGATTCGAGCGACGTTCAAATTTCTGATAATTTAGAGCCAGTTTCCAGAGAGGCTAGAGTTACCAACCTGCGCAATGTTGTAGAAACGCTTCATATGGCCGATGAAATTGCCAAGCAGGGTTATCTCATTACCAGTTCTGAACTCGCTGATTTAATGGACGTTAACGCCAGCGCTGTTACCAGTCGCGGAGAATATTGGGCTTGGCGTAACTGGACGGTAGCCCGCGTGCGCCGAGAAGGTAATCAAATTTTGTGGCAGCTAGAGCGAATTGATTAAAAGATCTTCGCCAGCAAGGTATCAGGTTTCAGCTACCGCTACCGTCAATCAGCTAAAACCTGGTGGGGTCAAAAGTTCAGTCCTGAAGGCTGCGATCGCAATCGGGCAAAAGTTTGTGTTCTGGCTGGCAGTTTAGGGGCTACAGGAGAGTAGCGAAGACACCTCTAGGCGTAAAACAAGTCCAGTCACTTTAGCAAGGGCGCTATGATAAGGGCAGTTGACATTTCTTAATATTCTCGCTGTTGGCATTAACCCAGATCGCATGACATTTTCAATGCCCATCTCCGATCGCGTCAAAGCCTTTTTAGAGGAGAAAGTTTTTTTAGGTCAGCCTTTGACCCTAGAACTCACAGCCATCCTGCTGGTCTACTTTGTTCAAGGAATTGTTGGGTTAGCACGGTTAGCCGTTAGCTTCTTTCTCAAAGATACGATTGGGCTTAACCCAGCTGAAGTAGCTGCGCTAACCGGTATCGCTACGTTGCCGTGGACGATCAAACCCGTCTTTGGCTTTCTCTCAGATGGATGGCCTCTGTTTAATTATCGCCGTCGTCCTTATCTGATTTTGGCGGGGGTTTTAGGTGCAATTGCCTGGATTTTGATGGCAACGGTAGTGAATACGGCTGGAACCGCGATCGCCGCAATTACGCTCAGTTCCCTATCCATCGCTGTCAGCGACGTCATTGTAGATTCACTGGTAGTTGAACGCGCTCGTCAGGAGTCACAAAGCGCTGTTGGTTCCATTCAGTCTTTAGCTTGGGGAGCAACAGCGCTAGGCGGGCTAATTACAGCTTATCTGGGTGGATTACTGCTACAGCAATTTAGCACCCGCTTTATCTTTGGCATTACAGCCATTTTTCCGCTCATCGTCTCGCTAGTTGCCGGATTGATTAGTGAAGATCCGGTGACCCAAGCGCCTAGTTTTGCTGTCGTTCGTGGCCAGATTCAGCAGTTGTGGGGAGCCATCCGCCAAAAAGCTATTTGGATGCCAGCTCTGTTTTTGTTTTTGTGGCAGGCGACACCCACCGCTGACGCAGCTTTTTTCTTCTTTACGACCAACGAATTGGGATTTGAGCCAGAGTTTTTAGGACGAGTAAGATTGGTGACCAGTCTGGCTGCTTTGCTAGGTATTTGGATTTTTCAGCGTTTTTTGCGCTCTGTTTCGTTTCGGCGTATCTTTGCCTGGTCTACCGTCTTATCAGCCCTGCTAGGAATGACCATGCTGCTGCTGGTCACTCATGCCAATCGCACTTTGGGCATTGATGACCACTGGTTCAGCTTGGGTGACAGCTTAGTACTAACGGTTATGGGAGAAATTGCTTTCATGCCAGTGCTGGTACTATCAGCCCGTCTATGCCCACCTGGCGTAGAGGCAACCCTATTTGCCTTGTTAATGTCGATTGTGAATTTAGCAGGGCTACTTTCTCATGAATTTGGCGCGTTGCTAACGCACTGGTTAAGTATTAGCGAAACAAATTTCGATCGCCTCTGGCTCTTGGTTTTGATCACTAACTTCAGCACCCTTTTACCTTTGCCCTTACTCTTTTTGCTGCCAGGTACCTCAGCTCAAACGGAGACAGCCATCGAGGAATCAACCGAACAACTCACGACCGGGAAGCCATCTGTCAATTTGGTCGCTATTCGCCAAGAACTGCCCGAAACACCTGTGGCCGTTGGCAAGCTCGATTTAGAACTGCAAAAATAATTTTTCTATTGAAAGCAGCTATCCCTACTGAGATGTTGCCGTTTGTCTGAGCCTACCAACAGTTAATTAAATCTCCCGCAAAGCGCCATGCAATCTATTGAAAATCCAATGCAAACCTTGTCTCACCAAAACTTCGCAATGGAGGATTGGCGCGGCGGTTATCGTTCTCAGCCTGAAGAATTTGCTTACTGGATTGACGAAGTTGAAGGACAAATTCCGCCTGAGCTAGAAGGCACCTACTTTCGCAATGGCCCAGGATTACTCGATATTGGTGGCTACGAGCTTCGTCATCCTTTTGATGGTGATGGCATGATTAACGCGATCGCGCTTTCAAAGGGGCGTGCCTTTTATCGCAATCGCTTTGTTCGCACTGAGGGATACGTCGCCGAGCAAAAAGCAAGAAAGCCCTTGTTTCGAGGTGTCTTTGGTACCCAAAAGCCAGGTGGCTGGTTCGCCAATGCCTTTGATCTACGGCTTAAAAATATTGCTAACACAAACATCATTCACTGGGGCGGTAAGCTGCTAGCGCTTTGGGAAGCAGCAGAACCCCATCGCTTAGACCCACACACGCTAGAAACTCTCGGACTAGAATATCTCGACGGGGCGCTACAAGCTGGCTCTGCCTTCGCTGCGCATCCTAAAATTGATCCCAGCTGCGATCGCCTAGGGGGTGAACCCTGTCTGGTTAACTTTGCAGTCAAACCTGGCCTCTCAACCACCATTACCCTCTACGAATTTAATCCCCTTGGGCAACTGATTAACCAGCATAGCCACTCGGTAGCAGGCTTTGCCTTTTTGCACGACTTCGCGATTACCCCTCACTACGCCATCTTTTTTCAAAACCCTGTCACTTTCAACCCGCTCCCTTATGTGTTGGGTTTGAAAGGGGCTGCCGAATGCATTGAGTTCAATCCGAAAGCTCCGACACGGGTCATCTTGATTCCTCGCAGTGGCAAAGGTAAGGTCAAAATTTTAGAGACTGATCCTTGCTTTGTTTTCCATCATGCCAATGCGTTTGAGCAAGAAGAGAAAATTTACATCGATTCTATTTGCTATACAGGCTTTCCCACTCTCGACGAAGGCAGCAGCTATCATCAGGTTGATTTTTCAGCCATTCCCGCAGGTCAACTCTGGCGCTTTACCCTTGATCTCGAAACTGACTCAGCCCGTTCTGAACAGTTGATTCAGCGCTGTTGTGAGTTTCCTAGTTTGCATCCTGCTCAAATAGGGCAGCCTTACCGTTTTGTCTATTTGGGATCAGCCCACGCCGCTACTGGCAATGCTCCTTTACAGGCAGTGCTTAAACATGACTTAACAACGGGAGAACAACAAATTTGGAGCGCCGCTCCTAAAGGGTTTACCGGAGAGCCTTTGTTTATTCCTAGACCGGGAGCAACCGCCGATGATGATGGTTGGCTGCTAATCTTACTCTACGATGCCGAGCGGCGCTGCTCAGAATTGGCAATTCTTTCGGCTCAGTCATTTGCTCAAGGGCCTATTGCGCGGCTAAAGCTGCGTCACCATGTTCCCTATGGACTACATGGTAGCTTTACGCATCAGTATTTTGGCCCTCACATATAGGTAATTTATGTGACAAAGCTGGGTATACTAGCCATGCTTGTAATGAGGCTTGAGTCGCATTGCCCCAGCGCCAACTATGTTCCTGAAATCTCACACTGTTTGCTATCGGTTAACCCCCAAAAAAGAAGGTTATCGCTTAGAGCTGTGGGAACCCGCCATCCCCAACAGCCTTTCCCGCAAACCTTACTGCTTTATGGTGAGCTATGGAGTGAAATCTAAAGGAGAAGCCCAGCAAATACTCAACGGTTATCTCGTTGCTAACGGGGGGCAGGCTGCTGATATTTCTAACATTTCAATCAGTACAGCAGACGGTAAGGTATATACAACCTCTTACTGGCCTTTGGCGGGCACCTGCGGTGTAGCCGAAGAAACGCAGCTGATCTACCACTCCTTAGAGCGTAATTAGCCACTAGGCGCTTTGCCAACGGCTGTAGCCCAACTACTAAAGGTGAAGCATTTAGATTGCTGAAAGCTTAGTCACAAAACCCTTTTCATTTTGCCGACAGCCTTTAGCTTAATTGCCTGCTGAGGCATCCGTTTTGCTTTCACTCTATTTGCTCTATTTCTTCGATATAGCGTTCACCCAAGTCTTCATTCACTACCCGAATATTCTCTTGTCGAACTTGTCCTTTAATTAGGATTTCATCCCCCAAGGCTGGCTGATTGGTCTGCGTCACAATCCAAATCAGTCCGGTTTCATCTTGAAGCTGATAAACCCAACCATCTAATAAAGGTACCTGTTGCTGCACCTTACCCTGCAGATAGATAGGATGCTCAGGTAAGGGGTGGTTGTGGACATCGGCGATCGCTTTAACTTGACCATTTAAGCGAACAGGTTTAGGGACTGCCAAGTTAGCGATAGGGTTACTACCGCTATCAGTCAAGCGACAGCCCAATAGGTTTGTTCCCAACAGCAACAAGCCAAAGAAAAAACAAGCCCGATAGACGCGTAATATGAGGTAAGGGCGATGCAAAAAAGTTACGTGAGAAACTAAAGCAGGGCCTTTTTTTTTATGAATGGCTGCAATTTTCGCTGTCATTGCTCACCTATGCATGTTTTAGTATGGCGCAAATTCTTGATGGCAAATCCCTGGCCCAGCAAATTCAAGCTCAACTAAGAGAAAAAATTCAGACGTTAGAACCGCAGTTGGGTAGACCTCCGGGTTTAGCCGTGTTGATGGTTGGTGATAATCCGGCGAGTGCGGCTTACGTCCGCAATAAAGAACGGGCTTGCGATCGCGTTGGCATTGCTTCTTTTGGTCAGCATCTACCCACCTCAATAAGCCAGACAGAACTGACTCAGATTATCCATCAGCTTAACCGAGACGAACGTATTGATGGCATTTTAGTGCAATTGCCGCTACCAGATCATCTAGACGATGTCGCTTTGCTCACAGAAATTGCGCCTCACAAGGATGCAGATGGTTTGCATCCGACTAACCTAGGACATTTGGTTCGCAAAGAAGTGGGGCTAAGAAGCTGTACACCAGCTGGCATTATGCGACTGCTCCAGGCTTATGAAATTGATCCGGCAGGGCAACAAGCGGTCGTTTTGGGGCGGAGTATTTTGGTGGGTAAGCCAATGGCGCTAATGCTGCTAGAAGCCGATGCTACCGTGACCATTGCCCATTCGCGATCGCAGGATCTCGCTAGTTTGACGCAAGCAGCTGATATTTTGGTGGTAGCGATTGGCCGTCCAGGATTAATTACACCTGATATGGTCAAACCGGGTAGCACCATCATTGATGTTGGGATTAATCGTATCACTGATGATCACGGGCAGTCACAACTGGTCGGAGATGTTCAATATGATCAGGTTGCTCCGTTAGTGGAAGCAATCACACCTGTCCCTGGCGGCGTCGGCCCCATGACTGTGGCCATGCTGTTGCAAAATACAGTATGGAGCTACTGTAGACAACACAACCTTTTAGAAGCATTTTCTGCCTAAATTAGCCCCTTCTATAGATAGATAACGATTGAGCAGTAACCCAATGGTGCTAACCAACTTCCCTCATTCACAAGCGACTCCTTTTGACCTGTCGGCTTACCTCATAGAACGCAAGCAGCAGGTTGAGACAGCCCTTGAGCAGGCGATCGCCGTGGTTTATCCTGAGCGCATTTATGAGTCAATGCGCTATTCCTTGATGGCAGGGGGCAAGCGGCTCCGCCCGATCTTGTGTTTGGCCACGGCTGAGCTAGTAGGCGGGACGATAGAAATGGCCATGCCTACTGCCTGCGCCCTCGAAATGGTGCATACTATGTCGCTCATCCACGACGACCTGCCCGCCATGGATAACGATGACTTTCGCCGGGGAAAGCCGACCAACCACAAAGCATATGGTGAAGACATTGCCATTTTGGCTGGCGATGCTTTGTTGGCCTATGCTTTTGAATTTATTGCTACCCAAACTCAGCAAGTACCTGCTGATCGGCTGTTGCGTGTGATTGCTCACTTGGGCAAGGCCGCTGGAGCTGCGGGTCTAGTAGGCGGACAGGTTGTAGATCTAGAGTCGGAAGGTAAGTCGGAAGTAGGTGTCGAAACCTTAAATTTCATTCATCTGCACAAAACGGCTGCTTTGCTGGAATCTTCTGTCGTTTCAGGGGCAATGCTGGCAGGAGCGCAGCAGTCTGACATTGAACGGCTATCTCGCTATGCTCAGCACATTGGCTTAGCCTTTCAAATTGTGGATGATGTCTTAGATATCACCTCAACCCAAGAAGAGCTAGGCAAGTCTATTGGCAAAGACATGCAGGCTCAAAAGGTGACTTACCCTAGCATTTGGGGAATTGATGAGTCTAAACGGCAAGCCCAAAAACTGGTGGAAGACGCAAAGCAAGAACTGCAAGTTTTTGGCGATCGCAGGCGACCCTTGGCCGCCCTTGCAGACTACATCACAGCTCGTACACATTGAGGTTGGCGACACATGCGGGACGTTAGCGAGATCTTAGATAATCATGTGCTTTTAGTGGCGCTAATTGCCTGTTTAGTGGCTCAGGTCCTCAAAGCCATTATTGAGTATTTACGACACGGCAAGATCAATCTACGGGTTTTGGTCGAAACGGGCGGTATGCCGAGCGCTCATTCTGCTTTAGTGACTGCTTTGGCGGGTGGGATTGGGCAAACAATGGGTTGGGCAAGTCCGGCGTTTGCCGTTACTTCTGTCTTTGCGGTCATTGTGATGTACGACGCTGCCGGGGTACGACAAGCGGCTGGCAAACAAGCCAGAATTCTCAACCAAATTGTGGACGAGTTTTTTCAAGAAAACACTGAATTCAACGAAGATCGGCTGAAAGAACTGCTAGGGCATACCCCTGTACAGGTAATTGCTGGCTCTGCTTTAGGAGCAGCTATTTCTTGTCTGGCTGCCCCAGCCTATTGACACAATTGTAGCCACTAGGGTTGACGTCCCTCAAATGGTCGAAAGCTTCTGATAGAGAACCTTTCATTTTGCTTTCTGTCTTTAGTCTTCTGCATTTAGCAATAGAGCGGCAATCGTCATGTTCATTGGACTTGACTTAGGCTGGCTCGCCAGCTCTCGTAGCGGTGTATGT
Organism: Almyronema sp.; assembly: GCF_052168255.1. Classification (NCBI taxonomy): domain Bacteria; kingdom Bacillati; phylum Cyanobacteriota; class Cyanophyceae; order Nodosilineales; family Nodosilineaceae; genus Almyronema; species Almyronema sp. Next base: position 72,944 of record NZ_JBQLZL010000039.1, read on the forward strand.
GTGCTACAGCCAGAAGCGTCAGCACTAGTCTTTGGCAGTTGGCACATTCTTAGCCCCCATCAAGCTTTGCTGGACTGGTTAGATCAAATCATTCTCAATCAGCCGCAGGTGGCGATCGCCGTTGATGCGCCTTTAATTATCCCCAATGCCAGCGGTATGCGCTTGCCCGATCGCTTATTACACCAGCACTTTGGCCGTTATCACGCTGGCTGCTATCCCGCTAATCAGAATCTGCCGTTTTATCCAGCTATGCGCGATTTCACGGCGGCGCTTGAACAGCGGGGTTTTGTTCACGCTGTCGATGGCACCACCCATGGACGCGTCATGCTAGAAGTCTATCCTCACGCCGCCAGCATTGCCCTATTCGGGCTACCCCGCATTCTTAAATACAAAAAAGGCAAAGTAACTGAGCGACGGCAAGGGTTAGCACAGCTCTTTGCTCTACAGCAAAAATATTTTTCTAGGCTTCAGCCAAGTTTAGCGCTTGACTTCACCATTGACCTTAACCAAAAAGGGGCAGCCCTGAAAGCCTTAGAAGACAAACTCGATGCGCTGACCTGCGCTTATCTAGCGGCCTATTGGGTCTGGCACGGACAACGTCAAAATAGTATCTACGGCGATCGCCAAAGCGGCTACATCATCGTGCCGACGTTTATTCCTGGCACTGATGGCTAGTTTAAACATCTGCTAGGGCTGAATGGCAGCAATTTCAGCCGTCAATAACATCACTTGGCTGCTATCTACAATAAAGGTCGTAAAGTCGCGATCGCTCAACGAAGCCAGCGCCCGCCCAACTGCTGTTACGTCTGTACTTTGAGTCACCAGTAGATAGGGCTGCTGACGATATACAACCAGTCCAATCGGTTGATTGAGTACCTGCTGCACATCAAAAGCGACTTCAAGGCGATCGAAGTAATCTACTAGTACCGCATAACCCGCTGGCAGAGGGCGGGGAGCGTAGGACGGCGCATTTGCCTGCCCCCCATTGGCCGTTTGCAAAACGGCTGTTGCTTCATCCGGGCTAGGCGGACGGGCGACAAAAGCCTGCAACCCCTCTACTTCAGTCATGTACTGTGCCCAGGCATTGGCGGTTTCCAAGCTGGTAAAACCGCCAGCGCGGACAACAACATCATTGAGATAGTTGCAGACCATCGCCGTACTGCTAGCAGGCAGCGCTTCTTGCACGCGATCGCGCTCGGCTGAGGTTTCGCCTCTAACCAATAGCAGATACTCGCTGGCCGTTGGCGGCGGGCAGGGCGGGAACTCATCTTGAGCGATCGCAGGCGCGCCAACCAGACCAACCGCCGCCGCTAACATAGCTGGCAAAACTTTAGCTTTGCTGTTCATAAAAATCCTGGTTGCAGTCTCCATCAGCTAGCCGTTGTAGCCAAAGAAGCCAGCGGATCGGGAATAGTGGCGGAGGGAGCCTCAAACTCACCTGTGGCAACGTACTCTAGCCGGAGTTTGAGCCAGGTAATAAAGGTTGCATTAGTAGATACAACGGCGGCGGCTGGCTGAGGACATTTAGCCTTAACTGCAGCTAATTCAGGCGCTTCTAGAAATGCAGGTTGACGAATCAGCCAAAAGTCTTTTTCTTTTTCTTGCTCTTGATAGTGGCGGGTACGCTCGTTGATCACCTCTGCAAACGGTTCTTCTTCTAGCAAAAAGTGCTGGCTAGCAGCCGCATAGTAGTAGGTTGTCATGGCAATTAAATGGCTAAGGTAGCAACAAAATCATCTCCACAGGAAGTCTATTATCTAACGTTCCGCTGCTTTTAGAGCTTTCCGCCAATCACTTGTTTCATTTCTCTAACCGCTCGCTCTAAGCCAACCAAGACAGCCCGACTGATAATGGTATGACCAATGTTGAGTTCTTCCATGCCCTCTAAACAAGCGATCGGGTACGTATTCCAATAGGTTAAGCCATGACCCGCATTGACTCTTAATCCGGCAGCGATCGCCTGCTGACAGCCTTGTTTCAACATCTGCAATTCTGCCGTACGAGCCGTTTCTGACTCAGCCTCAGCGTAGCGTCCTGTATGCAACTCAATAAACTGGGCCGAGGTGGCTGCCGCCGCCTGAATCTGCTGCGGTTCAGCATCAATAAACAAACTCACTGGAATACCCGCCGCTTGCAGCGTTTTGACGACCTGACGCATCCGGTCAGTTTGCCCAACCACATCTAGCCCTCCTTCCGTCGTCACTTCTTCACGCCGCTCAGGTACAAGGGTGACGTAATCGGGCTGAATCTCTAGCGCAATTTTCACCATCTCGTCCGTAGCCGCCATTTCTAAATTGAGGTGGGTGCGCACTGTTTGGCGCAGCAATCTGACATCGCGGTCTTGAATATGCCGCCGATCTTCTCGCAAATGTACGGTAATGCCGTCTGCCCCTGCCAGTTCTGCTAAAACTGCTGCCGCTACCGGATCGGGTTCTACAGTGCGACGGGCTTGACGAATCGTGGCGATGTGATCAATATTGACCCCTAACGTTGGCAAGCTTAGCTCTCCCCTTTAACCACGCCGTTTATCATTTTACCCGATGCGATCGGCGCTATTGGGACAACCCTCAACGCCTCTAAAACTTGCTAAAACTCTATTGGCCGTATGGGGACAGCATATTCAGGCTCAGCTTCTAGCTCATCGTCTAAAAGCGGTTCAATGTCGTCCCATTCGGCGGCGGTCGCAATGGGAATTTCTGCGCTGTTGACAATAGCCCCCAAAAGCCGTACGTTGTCTGCCTCTTCGAGTTGCTCTAGAGCCGCCAGCAGCACTGTTTTTTCCGTGTGATTAGGACGCGTCACCAAAATAATTCCGTCTGTTTGCGTCTCTAATAGCATGGCGTCGTTATTATGACTCAGCGCTGGCGCATCCAAAATCACCATGTCGAAACGAATGCGGGCATCTTCAAAAAATCGCCGCATTTCACTAGACTCTAAAATGGCGGCTGCCTGTCGCTGAGGCCCAGGACTGGGAGAAATGTAAAGATTTTCGACGCTGGGAACTAAGCGAATGTTGTCGCCCAGCTTGCCGCCATAGTAGCGCAAGGGTTCAATTGTCGCCTGTCGCTCTGGCGTGATACCTAGCTGCGCTGATTGCGAAGCGGCGCGTAAATCGGCTTCAACCAAGAGGGTTCGTTTGCCCGCCCGTGCTGAAGCGATCGCCAGATTGTAAGCACTAAGGGTCTTGCCTTCGCTATTTTTGGTGCTGGTTATTAAAATAACTTTCGGTTGCTTATTATCGGCTGACTGATTAGCCACCAGCTGAATATTGCTGCGGAAGCGCTCATAAATCTCTTCGTAGGGAGAATCAGGCTGTAGCATCAGCGGTAAGGCTTTGGTCGAGCGTACTGGCAGCGTTGGAATAACGCTTAGGATAGGAACCTCTTGGTCGCGCAGGATATTTTCTAGCTCTTCATGGGTACGAACTGTGCTATCCAGCATATCGAGCAGATAGACAATGGCACCCCCTGCTACCAGCCCAATTAAGCCACCTACCGCTAAAATAACCAGAGCATTGGTAGCTTCTACCTCAACGGGTCTGACTAGCGGTGGTTTAGAAACCGTCAGACTGCTAACGGTTTCAGCCTCAGCCGCTTCAGCGTCAATGCGCTTGGCTTGAATTTGATCATAAAGGGCTTGTTTAAGCGCCACCTGTTGGGCTAGGCGACCCCGTTCTAGCTGCTTATTGGGAATACTGGCGTATTGCTGCCGCAGTTCTTGTTCTGACTGAGCCAGGGTTTGCTGTTGCTGGAGAACAGTTTCTCTGAGCGTTTGCAAAGCTACTAGCTGATTGGCTAAAGCGGCTCGTGCTGGATCTAAGCTGCTATCTTGACGCACTTCCGTTCCACTTGGCAGAGGCAATAAAGAGCCACCTCCAATCACTTCGCCTGCTCGCTCTCGCAGTAGCTGTGTATAGGCGTCTCGCTGCTGCCGCAGTTCAACCATGGTTGGGTGAGCCGGACGCAATTGAGCAGATAGCAACTGCATTTGAGATTCTGTGCTGTAAATTTTGGCTCTCAAGTCAGCAATGATTGGATCAGCACTCAACGCCGAAGATGCATAAGCTTGCTCTGGGGTCATTCCTAAGCGAGCCTGGAGGCTGCGCATCTGGGCGTCGATACTGGCTAGCTCTACTTGATTTTGCCGTCTCTGGCCCTGGCTAGCCGAAATTGCCCCCAATAGAGAACCATCTAAAGAAGCCTGAATAGCAGGGCCTTCAATCCGGTCGTAGCGCTCAAGTGCCTGTTCTGCATTGCGTAGTTCTGTTTCAACTCCGGGCAACCGTTCGTTTAAGGCATCGATAATGCTACGCAAACGGGCCTTGTTGTTGAAGCGGCTAAATTCGACCATGCCTTCAAACAACAAGCTGAGAGCAGCTTCAGCTTCTTCTGCCTGTTCTGATGTATAGCGAACCGTTACGCTGCGCCGACTACCTTCGCCCTCATCCGTGACATTAATCGCAGTTTGACGACGCAGATTTTCAGGAGAAATTTCTGTTCCTTGTGATTCAAGTCGGTCGGAGACCTGCTGCAGCAAGATATCGGCTAATAAAACTTCTTTGTTGAAAATGCCTTGACCACTGGCTTGAATTTCGCTACCCGTGGCGGTGAAGGTCAAAATAGGCGCGTTTTCAATTAATGCACCTTCGGCCACATATTCTTGGGGCGGCGGTGGCTGCAAAGCAACAACGCCTGAAGCACCGAAAACCGCTAAAAATCCAGCTAAACCTGCCCACTTGTAGCGGTTTAGAGCAATAAGATAGCGTTTAACAAAGGTCGGCATCATAGCTTGTTTAGGGGCGATCGCTCAGCCGAGTATTCCCGAAACGGTTCTATTATGACAAACATTTTAGTCGGCATTCCCTGGGCCAAACAGGTTAGTAGCGGCATCAGAGAGAGAATCAAAGAAGAGTAAAAAGCCTAACACATCTCTAAAGGGCTGGGTAAAGGTGTTTAAAGCGTAAGTAATCCGTGCCACTAAATTTCTGTTAACGATGATGACGTCATTGTTTTCGAGGGGGGGGTTTTGAGATAGATCGCCATCTAAAGCCTCATAGGTATTGATCCGTAGCGCCACTGCTTTGCCCTGTTCTGGGTCAAAGCGAATTAAAGCTACGTCTCGTAGCGCATTTCTATCAGCGTTAACCCCAATTTCAGTGATGGCATCTAAAAAGCGGCTACCGTTGGGTAACTGCACAGCTCTAAGAGCGCCTCCATTAGGAGAGTAGGTAAGGGTGCGAATGGTTACCCGAGGTTGTGCCAAGGTAGAGCGTGACACTAAATAGCGATCGTATTCGTCCAGTTCGCTTAGATCCAATCGAGGGACAAAAACCACATCCCCGTCGTCTAGTCGCAAATCGGGTAGGGCTTTGCCTTCTGCTAGGGGCGTAAACAAATCTACCGTTTCTTCAATGGTTTGGCCTTGCGGTAACTGCCGCTGAATTTGCACGGCTCGTAAGTCTGCGGTGGTGGTTGCGCCGCCGGAGGCTAGCAATGCAGTGGAAACGGTGGGAGCCGGGAGGGGATAGAAGCCGGGGCGAACCACTTCACCCAAGACGGTCACTTCAACCGACCGCTGAGCCAGTAGCGTTAGAGAAACATCTGGGTTGACGACATACTGGTCGTAAAGACTGCGAATCTTTTCTTCAGCTTGCTCTAGGGTCAAACCTTCTAGCGAAACAGCGCCCACGATCGGTACGATGACGTTGCCTTGCAGGTCTAAGGTTGCCTGAAAGCTAAGGTCGCCAAAACGCTGAACGCTGACAAAGATGGCGTCTCCAGGCCCCAAACGATAAACATCAAAATCAGGTTGGACAGGAATACCCAGCAGGCGATCGCGCAGATCAGGTGTCAACAGCGGTCGCTCAACCTCTGTTGGCACCTCTGGGAAAGCTGGCGGTAGCCCACTAGGAGGGACTTGATTCGTTTCCCAGTCAAATTCAGGCAAGGGATCTGTTTCCGCCTGCGAGGTTTGGCCCCATCCGGGGGAACTGTTGAACGCCGCCACACCCAAAAGTAAGCCACTGAAGACGACTGAGCGAGTAACCGGTAAAGACAGTCTTGGCAGAAGGTGCCAGCAGGTGAGCTGACAAAAACAAGATCGGTAGCAGAAGGAGTTCACAGCGGCTAAACGGTAGCGATGATGAAGTTATGGCTAGGGGCAGAATGCAAAAGCAGAATCAAGAAAGTCAGGTTTTCTGTAAAAGACTTTCAGTAATTGAGGTGTCTCAACCTGGGTGGCTATAGCTATCAATAGCTTTCAGCAAAATTGATCAGCCCTTTCGCCAGAGACGCGCTAGCTAAGCAGGGGTTCCAAACAAAGAAAGTAAGTTGGATGCAAGGGGCCCTGATTGCAAACTAGCCTGGACTTGACTGGCCAAATCACTCATTGAGGCTTCATAGGGTTCTAAGGAACTCAGAGGTTCCATGGCTGTAATCAGACACACCGCTACCCAAGGCAAACGCTGGCGATCGCGCCATTGCTTAATTTGGTCGGCAACAAACCAATGACTGGGTGAATAATGACCGCCATCGCTCCAAGCGTACCACTGCAGCACGGCAAATGTACCGCGCTCATTCCGTCCTCGAAAGAAGCGGGCTTGAACCGCTAAATCATCTGTAGTTGGCGATGATAGCCTGAGCGACTGCGGAGACTCAATTTGCCAGCCTTGAGATCCCATCAAATCGATCCACTCTACTTCAGGTTGCTCTGTATGCCAGGGCTGAGGCCGCAGGAGCAGCGTTGCAGTGGCCAACAGTGGCGTAGGATTAGGCGACTGCAACTCCATCAAAAACCAGTCGTGACCGCTAATCTCAACCGTTTGAGACTGAACCGTTTGCCAGTTTGCAATAGAAACGCCAGCTTCTGACACAGCCTTTAGCTGCTCAATACGCTGCACCTCAGGCGGCTTTGTCCAAGGCCAGTTACCCCCAACATAGTTTGGCAAGGCCGCGATCGCCACTAAAACAGCCAAAACCGCTATTAGTAAGCCTTTGGTCAATTGAGGAGAAAGCTTCAAAGACATGATTGCCGCATCCTGCTACAGAGTTGCTAAACAGCAGAGTCATGATCGATTTGCAGCGCTAACGTAGAGGGGATATAGCGCTGCACACCCCGAATCAAGACAATGAGCAAAAACAGCATAATGGCTGAATAAAGATCGCCCCCCCAGCTTTCGTGCAGCCAGTCAAAGGCTCCATTTTGTCCCGTACCGTGAAAAAAGCTCAGCAGCGTGTTGCGCACGATATTGCCAACGACGCTCAAAGCAATAGTTGCACTTAGAAATAAGCCTGTTTGTAGCCGCGATCGCCAAACGCCAGTCCAATAGAGCAGCATTAGCCCTACATACAAACTGGTGAAAAGCATCTTTAGCCCAGCGCAGTGGGGTGCCACTTCCACGGGTTGATTGTTGACCAACAGGTAGATTTGGTTGACATCCACATCAATGCCAAACTGAATGAGTAAAAAGCCAGCGGCTCCCGCAATAAAACGCTGCAAAGGCAAAATATAAGGCTCAATCAGATAAGGAGCTTGAGACGGCGTTGCTAAAGCCACCAGCAGCAGTGGAAAAGCTTCTAATCTCAGTCCTGCTGTTCCTTTCAGCACTAGACAAATACCCGTCAGCATCAGCGGCAAAGAAACGTTCATCCAGTCGCCTAGACCACTGAGGTAAAAGACTGTTGCAATTCCAATCAGCCCTAAGCCTACTGGATTTATTTGGGGCACGAGTTGTTGCCACTGCTGACGCTTTTCCCAGGCAATATAGGCGGCAAAGGGCAACCCGATCAAGCCATGACTAAAGTATTCGTGTTGAATACTGATGGATTTGTTAACCCAGCCATCGATCCAGTGCAACAGTAAAGGCCCATAAAGGGCTGCCAAAAGCAAGGCTAAGGCTATTTCTAACGGATGGCGTTCCAAATATCGCAAGTGACGGTTGGCTAACATATCGCTCTCCTTTAGGGGCTAGCTTTGAGAGGCTGACGCGAAGCTGGCTTAGCGGACTCTAGCTGAGCTTGCAAAGCATCAACCACTCGATCAATCTGAGCAAAGGTAAGGCCAGGATACATCGGTAGCGACAAAATTTCTTCGCACAGCCGCTCGGCTTGGGGAAATTCGCCTGCTGAATAGCCTAAATCGCGAAACGCTGGTTGCAGATGGCAGGGTAGAGGATAATGAATTCCCGTTTGAATGCCCTGTGCGGCTAGAGCCGACTGCAATGGCTGGCGATCGCTGACTGCTGTGAGGCGAACGACAAAAAGATGATAGACGTGACCTGTGCCAGCCTGATTGACAATAGGAAAAACGCCGAAGTCTTCTAATTGCTGCAGCCGCTGATGGTAATACTGAGCCGCTTGATAGCGGGCTTGGTTCCACTGCTCTAGATAAGGCAGCTTGATTTGAAGGGCGGCAGCCTGTAGCGTATCTAAGCGGCTGTTGGTACCGCCAGCTTCGGTGTGAAAGTATTTGCGGGTGGCCCCATAGTTCCTTAAGGAGCGAGCTTTTTCGGCGACTGTGGCAGTTGAAGTGACCAAAATGCCGCCATCGCCCAAAGCACCTAGATTTTTACTGGGATAGAAGCTGAAGGCAGCCGCAGTGCCCACCGACCCGGCGCGATCGCCTTCTCGTTCAGCTAGATGAGCTTGAGCCGCATCTTCAAAAATAATCAGGCCATGACGTTGAGCCAGTTGTCGAAGGGCGCTAGGCGATACCATTTGCCCGTACAAATGAACCGGAACAATCGCTTTGGTTTGAGGCGTAATGGCAGCTTCAGCCGCTGCTAAATCTATGAGTGCTGTGGTTGGGTCACAGTCTACCAAAATAGGTTTAGCGCCTGCCCGCAAAATACCAATTAACGTGGCGACAAAAGTGTTAGCGGGCAAAATTACCTCGTCACCCGCTTCAATTCCACAGGCTTGTAGCCCCAGCGCGATCGCATCTGTACCACAGGCAACGCCTATGCCATACTCAACCTGGCAAGCAGCCGCAAAGGCTGTTTCAAATTCACTCAGAGCCTTGCCTAAGATAAAGTCTCCCTGGTCTAATACAGCTTGCACAGTCGCCATTAGCTCAGCCTGAATGGGCTGATGTTGACTGGATAAATCTACAAAAGGAACCTGGGAAGCGTTTGTTAGGGTCATACAGCTAATGACGACAAGTTAACCAGCAACTAACCCTTACAACCACAGCATGATAACTGTGTTGTTTAGCTTAGTGTGGCTAGATTCGCAGGTCTTTGAACACCGTAAGATAATGAAGTGTTAATAAACCTTGCAACCATAGTTTCACTGAGCCGGGTGCAGTTACAGGGTTCCCATAAAGGTCTTCGGGAATGACAACTCCGTTTTTTTTGGGCACAAGAAGCCTTTAGCAATATGGACTTTACAACCGCACGTCAGTTTGTTGTCAATCAGATGCTGCCAACAGCAGAAAAATCTGATACTTTCTTGCAGCAGCTTCAACAACGAGAAGCGCCGATTCCAGGTCAGGTCACGTCTCTGCTGCTGGCGCTGAAAGCCCTATTTGAAGGGCTGCGCTCGGCTCAGCAACTAGATCGCGAATTGGCTTATGCTCTCTTTCGCTTGGCCCACGAAAGCCGTCGGGCGTTTGAAGCGGGCAAACGCGCCGGGGTGGAGTGGCCTCCTTTGTTAGACGAAGATCTCAGCCGTATCGCGATCGCCGTTACGAGTATTTTTGCGGATGAGTGGCAAGGCTAGCGCTAAAAGTTGCCTGGATTTAACCGCCGACCTGGGGTAAGGGTAGAAGGTCTAAGCTGAGTGCCTGTACCCCCATCCACCTCGTCTAAGAACGGTTGTAGATTGATACCGCTACTGCGGCGGCGGTTCAAGCCACTGCCGCCAAGTACCGCTTCAATCTGACCGAGGATATCGCTATTGTTGCCAGCAAAAGTGTTAATGCCTTCAGTTGCTTGTCCTTGGTCGGCAGCTACCAGGTTCTCAAAAACGCGATCGCGGGTGAGAACAGCATTTTGACCAGGAGGCACCGTAAACACAATACGGCAGCTATTGTCTTGTTCGGTGGTGACGCAAACAATGTCATAGCCATTGAGGCGATCGGTGCGCAGTTCTAGCAATCCATCGGGGCGATAAAACTCCAGACGCTCACTAATGACATCACAACGACGCTCAGCAGGCCAGTTGTCGCCCATAGCTTCGGGGACAGCCCAAGGATAGGTCTGCTCAGGCTGAGTAGAGGGGCGATACATGACGGTGTATTGGCCGTTGTTAAGCTGGCATTGAAATCGAGGCGATGAATCAGCAGCAGGCTCATTTTGGGGTTCAGTTGTCTGAGCTTGGGCTGGAAGAAGCATGCCTACGGTAGCCAATAGGGCGAACAAGCCACTCCTGAGTATGCGGTGAGGCGATTGAGCAAAGCGTAGTGTTTGTGGGGTCATCGGAGTTTCCTTTGAAGCTAATGCGTTGGGTAGACTTTTCAAGTTTGAGGGTGACAGTTCACTGCATAAAGGCAGTTTGCCCTACAACGTCGGCAGGTGTCGGTTTGCGATCGCCTATCATCGTTACCCAAAATAGTAAGGCTGTGATTTACCAGATGTCTCTACTAATGAGTCTATAAAATTGGGCCAGAATGTTCCCCGATACGCTGAGATTGCAGCAAACTTTGGCTTAAGCTTTAAGAGCAAAACCAGTCAAACTCAAGCTCTCTATGAAGGCGATCCAGGTTCATCAGTTTGGCGAACCCGCAGTCATGCAAGTGGCAGACGTTGAAGATTTGCAGCCTGCTGCGGCACAGGTTGTGGTTCAAATTCAAGCAGCGGGCGTCAATCCGGTTGATGCCTATATTCGAGCAGGCAGCTATAGCCGCAAGCCTGACTTGCCATATACCCCTGGAATCGATGGTGCTGGAATCGTGGTGGCCGTCGGCGAAGGGGTGACTCGGTGGCAAGTAGGCGATCGCGTTTATGGCGGCTGGCCGCTTAGCGGTACCTATGCCCAACAAGCACGCTACTCGGCTGAGCAAGTCTATCCCTTGCCTGAGCAGTTGAGCTTTGCCCAAGGGGCGGCTGTTTTTGTCCCTTGTTCGACGGCTTACCGAGCTTTGTTTGACAAAGGACAAGCCCAGCCAGCAGAAACGGTGTTAATTCATGGGGCGACAGGTAGCGTTGGTCTGGCAGCGGTGCAGTTGGCCAAAAGTCGAGGCTTAACGGTTATTGGCACAGGTGGTTCCGCGACAGGACGACAACTCGTCGTCGAACAAGGAGCCGATTATGTACTTGACCATCACGCTGATGATTACCTCGATCAGGTGATGGAATTCACGGCAGGACAGGGCGTAGCAATTATTGTAGAAATGCTGGCAAACGTCAATTTAGGTCACGATTTAGACATTTTGGCTTTAGGTGGACGCGTGGTTATTGTTGGCAATCGGGGCACGGTTGAAATAAATCCACGCGCCATCATGGCAAAAGAGGCAACCCTTACTGGACTGACGCTGTTTAATACGTCAGCTACCGCAATGAGCCAAATTCAGGCTGCTTTGCAAGCAAGCTTACAAAACGGTACGCTGACTCCAATTGTTTGCCAGCAACTCACCCTTACCGAAGCCGCTCAAGCCCATGAACAGGTTATGCTGTCTGGTGCCCAAGGCAAGATTGTGCTGCTGCCCAATCAGCCAGAGCAGACATGGGGTTAAAGCGACAGTCAGCTAACCGCCCTTTCCTGTACGCCGAAAGGGGTAAGTTGCCAGTTGGCTAGCCGGAGAACCTCAAGCTGCTTCTTCAAACACATCGGCAGCAAACATAGCCTTGGTGGCACTCAAATAAGGTTTGAGCATCGCCATTTGAGACTCTGTCAACAACTCGTCAAAATGCCGTTCTAGCAAAGCCAGCATTTGCCGCACCAGTCCCCAGCGTACATTCAGGGTGGGATAGAGCATGACGCACAGCGGAAACAGCTCTTGTTGAACTGCGCTGACGTTGTTTTCCAGCAAACAGACCCACAAATAGGTTTGAAACATTTCGGCATCGCGCAGGCTAGAGGCACGAACTGCACTATTGCTCAGTGGCCCGCTATAGCAACGGTGATGCGGATTGGCGTGCATAATCTCGTCAACCACTTGCCGAGCAATCAGGCTGCTATGGGGTAGTAAAGTTTGTACAACTTTGAGTACAGGAGAGCTGAGGGGGTGGCTAGCGGCAGCACTATAGGCTCGCTGCAGGGGCATATAGAGATGGTCATCAATGGCTTTGAAATAAAGCTGTAAAACTTCCTGACGCTCAGCGGCAATTAGCTTGAGCAGCAACTGCCCCGTGTAGTGAAATTGCATGCTTACAAAGCCAATTACCCTGGCATCTTCACGCGTATATTTGGCTCGAATACTGCCTAGCTCAGGCGCTAGATCTGTCGCAAAGCGCTCTGGTGAAATACCATCGGCATAGCCAACAAAAGCTTTGTCGTAGATGGTGTAAACATCTTTGGCGATCGCCCAAGGATCGATCAGATCTGGGTTAATCTGGTGCCGAATCACTTCTTTCGCCAGCAAGACCTCAGTTTGCGTCCAAGCCTGCGCACTCACAGTCCGTAATTCTTGATTTAAATATTGGGCGATCGCCTTGCGGGCATCGGCTTCGGTAACCACGTATTTTGGCTGCTGGGATGTATTGCCTTTAACCTGTTGCACGTAGCGTTTAGCCCAGGCTTTAGAAAAAGAATGGAGTTGACTAAACGAGTTAGACAGCGAATGATCGAGGGCTCCCCAAGCAATTTCCATGACCCATACTCCCTTTTAGATAGATGCCGCTGTTGGTAGCCGATGGCTTACCGACAGGGTTTGATCACCATCATCAGGGAAAGTACTTAACTTTTGCTTAATATATTTATATTTCTTTGAGAGGTACCGACTTTCGTTAAATTTTGTTGAGCAGTGTAAAGATATTTTTCGGGTGCTGCTATTTTTTAATCTGCGTGACGCGCCAGCTCAGCTTGAAATTAACCCAAAAATTCCAGAGGGTGACTACTGCGATCGCGATTAGGTTAGCTAGGTAGCGATGCTGCTGTCCAAACACCACATTAAACAAAAAGTTCAGCAGTAGGACGTTCAAAACCAAACCAGCCAAACAAATGGTGTTGAACTTTAAGAAGCGCTTGATCCGGGCATTCCAGCCTTTCTGAGCCTGAGCAATATCGGCAAAAGTCCAGGCATCATTCCAGAGAAAATTGTTGAGGATGGCAATTTCTGCAGCAACGATTTTGCTGCGGGTTAACCCCCAACCTAATGTACTGGGGTCGCTCAACAGATACAGCACCGCCATATCCACAAAAACGCCACTTAGACCCACAATGCCAAAGCGGAGAAAACGTCCGACAGGGAACTGGCGACGCAGTCTAGCAATACGTCCGCGCGATCGCAAACGAACCAAATGACCCAGATAAGTCAGATAATGCTGCCAGGTAACTTTACTTTCGCCTTCTTCGCGCTCTTGAAAGACGTAGCCCACTTCTCCAATGGTTTCAACCCGACCCCGGCCAATGACTTCTAATAAAATCTTGTAACCCATGGGGTTTAAGCAAGGCCCAGCGATCGCGCTACGATGCACCATAAAGTAGCCGCTCATCGGATCGCTCACCCGCCCAACCACATTGGGCACAATTAGCAGCCCCAACACTTGAGCCCCACGCGACAAAAAGCGGCGAATGAAGCTCCACTCGCTCACCCCGCCGCCTTCGACATGGCGACTGGCTACGGCCAGGTCAGCACCATTCTGTATCTGCTTCAGTAGCTGAATCAAAATCTCAGGTGGATGCTGCAAATCGGCATCAATCACTCCCAAAATATTGCCTCTAGCAACCTGCCAGCCACGAATGACCGCTGACGAAAGTCCTCGCTCAGTTTCTCGCCGCATGACCCTCAGTTGAGGATAGTGAGGAGTCAGCGCTTGAGCTATCTGCCAGGTTTTATCAGGGCTATTGTCATCTACCAGAATTAGCTCATAATCCCCTGGCAGACAGTCATCCAATAGCTCAGTCAATTGTTTGACGATTTTGGCGACGTTTTTGCTTTCGTTGTAGGTCGGCACGATCAGCGAAAACTGAATTAAGGGGGCAGACGAATCGGCGGCTGCTCCAACTTGTAGGGGGCCAACTGGCACAGGAATCAGAGCATCTGTATAAGTCATTGTCTGATAAAAACAAATATCAATCGGCAGGGGTTGGGTCGGGTCACAAAATGCTCGGTCTAAAGCCGCTCATAGGCGGTCAAGCTAAAGCGGTCAAGCGACATAGTACCTGTCAGTTCTTGCTGCGCTGTCGGGGCATAATTTTTTGCCAAAGTTGAAGTCACCGATTGCCGAATCTGGTTAGTTTCAGCCGCCGTTTCGGGCTGGTTCCAGAGAGGATCATGCGCCTCTAGCCACAACACTCGTGCATAGGGCGTTGTCGCTGAGGCCGATAGAACTGTTTTTAGGGTACCCGGCAACTCAGCAGGAGAGACAGCCAACAAATCAACGGACGCTTCGCTGGGAACGTAATAGGCTAGACGGCAAACGTGACCCCACGCTTCGGAATTCATCACCAGCAAGGTTGGTTCGGGCGCGGTTTGTATTTCCTGAGATACTTGCCGAAAAACCTGTCGTTCCCGACCTGCCATATCGCCCAGATCAATCACCAAATAGACCAGCAGACAGAATGCAATCACGGAGCGCTGCCACTTTGGAGGCAGTTGCATCATCCACACAGTCGCAAGCAGCAACAAACCGGGCAGAATGAAAATCACGCTGCGGCCATAGCCCCAAGCCAGAGTGGCACGGCCACTGACAAGATCCATCCCTAACGCTAAGAGCAAGGGTAAAACCCCCAAGATCAAAGCAATGCTGGCTAGCTGTAATTGCCCTTTATAGAAAAGTTGTACGACCATGCCCGCTAAGAGCAAACCCAGCACCAACCCAACTACGATGGGCATAAAAGCGGGCAGCGAGGTTACCCAATCTCCCAAGCCTAGCTGAATACCTATTACCTCTAAAATGCCCTTGACATGCTGCAATATGCCGTTCAATAGGGTTGGGCTGCTGGCAAATCGATCTAGATCGGCGTTGCGAAGCTGCTGAGGTAAGCCCCAAGCGTACCAAGGCGAGACGATTACGATACCGATTGCTAGGCAAAGACCATACTGCCACCAGCCCCTGCGGCAGCGAATAAGCCACGGACGTTGCGGGTCAAGCGTTATCAACGCCAACACACCTAAGGCCATCAGCCAGAGGGCATATAAATAGAACGTCATCAAACCGCCAACTATCGCTGCTGTCAAAACTATGGCCCACAGCCAACGCTGGCGTCTTGGCAGGCGATCGCAGGGGTCGTAAAGCGCTAGGGTCGCCCAGCCGCTCAGGGCTACCCACATTACAGTCGGCGCATACATCCGCATATTGAGCGAATGAAACCAGAAAAAAGGATTCAACCCTAATAGCGCCGCCATTAGTAAGCCCGCGCGATATCCCAACAAGGCTCGTCCCATGCCAAACGCCGCAACCATCGCGACCAAGCTTAGAAGCAGGTTGAGGCTGCGCAAGCTACCTTCAGCGGTGCCTGTGACAAATAGCCAGACATACTGAGCCAGAAAGAAGAGGGGCGGATGAGGCTCTTGGCCGACAATCCCCTGCAAAAGAGGTTTGAGCAGGTGCAAACTTGCAGTTAAATTTGATAGCGGTGGTAAGCCCAACAGTTGGGTATAGTCTGCTAGGGCAACCGGATGATTGGGAGGGGTGAGATAGCTAGTTTTTTGACCTGTTGACAGCAACAGGGATAGGGCTTCGTCGTACCAAAGTTCTCGCACACCGACATAGCAAACGCGAATCAGCACAGCTACCCCAATAGCCCCTAGAAGCAAGGTTTCTAAGCGCAATGTCTCAACCGTTTTCTTTAACATAGTCTGGTTTTTCTTTTCCCACCGCTGACGGTTTGTTGGCCAAAATTGCCGGACTCAAAGACTGCCATTCCCCTTTAGTCAGTTTTGCCAGAGCGTCTGAAAAACTAACGAGGACTCAAGCTCAACTTGTTTTAGTTGGGTTATACACTGGATGAGAAAAGCCGGAGATCTGGTTGTGCGATGTTGAGTGATAGCAGGCTATAGCTGTTTATTGTTGACTAAGCGTTGATTGGGCGATCGCTCCTTTCTTGGTTTATGACGTTAACCCTCTGCATGATTGTTAAAAATGAGGCGGCTAGAATTGGCGGTTGCCTCGACAGCGTCCAATCAGTAGCTGATGAAATTGTCGTAGTCGATACTGGCTCTACTGACCAAACTGAGCAGATAGCGCGAATGCGGGGGGCGCAGGTTTACGCCTATGAGTGGCAAAATGACTTTGCCGCAGCCCGTAACTTTGCTTTAACGAAAGCTAGCCAAGATTGGATTTTAGTGTTAGACGGCGATGAAAGGTTAGCCCCCCAAGCGGGCGCTCAGCTCAAACGGCTGCTGGCGGGTCAAACGATCAATGGCCTTTCGCTAGAAACGGTTTTGGCTTTGAACCTGATCCGTCAGGAAGTTGGAGCCAACCAATCGCCCTATACGCTAGTCGCTCGCTTATTTCGCAATCGAGCGGATATCTGTTTTGCTCGCCCCTATCATGAAACCATTGACCAAAGCGTGCAGGCAATTTTGGCTCAAGAACCGAGCTGGCGAGTGGTGGACTGGCCTCAGGTGGCTCTTTTGCATGAGGGCTATACGGCTGAAGCGATCGCCACCCAAGACAAGTTTAACCGAGCTAAAACGAGCTTAGAGGGCTATTTGGCGCATCATCCTGACGATGCCTACATTTGCAACAAGCTAGGTGCTCTCTACACGCAGACGGGAGATTGGCAGCGGGGCAGCGAATTGCTGCAGCGAGGGTTAGCAGCCGTGCAAGCCGCCAATTCAGAGATGGAGGCAATGACGCTGTATGAACTGCACTACCATCTAGGGTTAGCCCAGCGACAGGCACGCGCCCTACCGGAGGCAATGAATCACTACCAGCAGGCGATCGCCCAACCCATTTTAGCCAAACTAAAATTGGGGGCTTATCTCAACTTAGGGGCTGTGCACATGGCTCAGAAACAGGTTGATGCGGCTATTACCTGTTTCCGACAAGCTACCGTTATTGATTCCACCTTTGCGATCGCCTTTTACAACCTGGGTATTGCCTACCGCACCAAAGGCTATGGCTATCTTGAGCCAGCGATCGCCGCCTATCAGCAAGCGATCGCGCTACAGCCTGCTTACGCGGCGGCTTATCAAAATCTAGGAGTAGCTTTGTTTAAACTTGGTAAACTGCCTGAGAGTCTACAAGCCTTTCAGCAGGCGATCGCACTGTACGAAAAGACTGATCCTGCTGCCGCTGCTCACCTCAAACAAGAACTCAAACAGCTAGCGCTGCCCAAGCAGTAGCAGCTCAAGCCGTCGTCGTCACAGATGTGTCGGTTTATATCCGGTAGTGCGGATCATCCCAGCCGTAAGAAGCCGGTTTGCTATGGGGTGAACGAGGCGATCGCGGTTGTCGCTGCCGCCAAGCCACTTCACCCCCATAGGTACCAGGACGCCAGGTTGTCGTCGGCTGATCAACCGGGGGCGGCGACTGCGCGGCGGTAGTCTTCGCTCGAATAATAGACTTAATTCGCTTGAGAACATCTTCCCAAGAGAGATCGGGCTGTTTTAGCAGTTCTCGAAAAGCTTGTAAAATCGCTTGAGAATCGACTTCTTCTTGGAGGTTGAGGGGCTGAGAAAGCCGAATCGGATCAATCTGCACGGCAGCGAAAGCCTGACGCACAGCGTGAACAATTTTGCTGCGCAACTCGCCCTGAGCTTTTTCGACTTGGTGTTCCCATCCCTTTTCGCTAGAGGCGTAGAGAGCGGGTAGACGATTGAGGGCATAGGTTTCGACTTCTGCCCGTTTAACATATTTTGATACGCGTGATGGTAATTTTTTGAGCTGCTGAGCGACTTCTTCAGCAACCAAAATTTCCATTACGTTGATGTACTCCCGTTTCGGGGCTGTGGGAACCACGGCCATGATTTGTAACTCGCAATAACAGCATAGGGTGAATGATGCAGAATCCCTGATAGCCAAGCGCTACCTGCTGCTTGTCAGAGCCTTATCCAAAGATGCAACTTGAGAGCTGGCTGCCAACTCGGGTTGCTGGCTCGAATGCTAATAGAGTATCAACCTGCAATGGCTAGATGCATGAGGTTGTTCTATTGAACTTTGAAAGAGGTAAACCTCTCAAAAATGTTCTAGAACCCTAGCGATTGTTCAGAACCTGAAATCTATTTTTACTAAAGTCACAGCCAAATCCAAAACCACGAAATATCTTTATAAAAAGTTAAAGATGTATTTACGAGATTTTACGTGAGCAACAACAAGTACCAGGCCATTAAACCTCTATTTTAGAGATTATAAATCTGTTTTAACAACTAGAGATACATCGTCCCTTTCAGCAATTCTGTAAGTTTTTGCCAAATTTACGCATAATTGCGTAGAAACTAGTCAAATATGCGGATAGTCCGCGCCTGACGCGGCTAGGCCAGCGAACCGTCAGTCCGCTAGCCTAAAGCTCGCCAAACAATACCTAAGTAGTGAGCAATTCAGCCGGAAGGCGCTTAAAGGAAAGGCGCTCGTTTTCGACATCTACATAGATGGTGTCCCCCCCCGTAAATTCGCCTCGTAAGATCGCTTTGGCGATTTGAGTTTCAAGTTCGCGCTGAATGGCTCGTTTGAGTGGACGAGCCCCATAAACCGGGTCGTAACCCACTTCAGCTAGAAAGTCTAAAGTGGCTTCTGCTAGGCGTAGCGCCATCTTCTTATCGTCCAAACGCTTGGATAGCTGCTGAACCTGCAATTTGACAATTTCTCGCAGCTGTTCTTTGCGCAGGGCATGGAAGATGATAATTTCATCGATGCGGTTGAGGAATTCGGGGCGGAAGTTAGAGCGTAGGGCGTCTAGGACTCGCGATCGCATTTCATCGTACTGCTCATCATCTCCCGCTACATCCAGAATGTACTGAGAGCCAATATTGGAAGTCATGATGATGATGCTGTTTTTGAAGTCCACGGTGTGGCCTTGAGCATCGGTTACACGTCCGTCATCCAAAATTTGCAGCATGACGTTAAACACGTCGGGGTGAGCCTTTTCAATTTCGTCAAACAGGATCACTGAATAAGGTCGCCGCCGAATGGCCTCTGTAAGTTGCCCACCTTCGTCGTAGCCGACATAACCCGGAGGGGCACCAATCAGGCGAGAAACGGAATGCTTTTCCATGTACTCTGACATGTCAATCCGTACCATCGCGTCTTCGGTATCAAACAGGTAAGCGGCTAGGGCTTTACCTAACTCGGTTTTACCAACCCCGGTAGGCCCTAAAAAGATAAAGCTCGCCGTGGGACGATTGGGGTCAGCTAGCCCCGCTCGCGATCGCTGAATGGCATCCGCCACAGCGGTAACCGCTTCTTCTTGACCAATCACCCGCTGGTGTAGCTCGTCTTCTAAGTTGAGTAGCTTTTGCATTTCTGACTCAACCAGCTTGCTGACGGGAATGCCTGTCCATTTTGAGATGATTTCGGCAATGTCTTCTTCCGTCACTTCTTCTCGCAGCAGCGAAGCCCCGCTGGTTTGAGCGTTGGCCAGCTGCGCCTCGGCTTGTTCAAGTTCTCGCTGGAGGTCGGTCAATTTGCCGTACTTCAGCTCGGCTGCTCGGTTGAGGTCGTAGTCTCGCTCAGCTTGCTGAATCTCGATATTGACTTGGTCAATTTCTTCTTTCAGCGATTGGATGTGGTCGATGCTGCCTTTTTCAGCCTGCCACTGAGCATTGAGGGTACGCTGTTCTTCTTTGAGGTCAGCAATTTCTTTTTCTAATCGATCTAAACGCTCTAGAGACGCGGGATCGGTTTCTTTTTGCAGCGATAGCCGCTCCATCTCTAGCTGCAGGATTTTGCGATCGACCTCGTCTAGCTCCTCCGGCTTGGAGGTAATTTCCATCTTCAGCTTGGCGGCGGCTTCGTCTACTAGGTCAATAGCCTTGTCGGGCAAAAAGCGATCGCTAATGTAGCGCGTAGATAGCGTGGCGGCTGCCACCAGGGCATTGTCAGAAATTTTTACCCCGTGGTGGACTTCATAGCGCTCTCGCAGACCTCGCAAAATGGAGATCGTATCTTCTACACTGGGCTGATCGACAAATACCTGCTGGAAACGCCGCTCCAAGGCTGCATCTTTCTCAATATATTTGCGATATTCATCTAGGGTGGTGGCTCCGATGCAGCGCAGCTCACCGCGTGCCAGCATCGGCTTGAGTAGGTTGCCAGCATCCATTGCGCCTTGGGTGGCACCAGCGCCTACGACGGTATGGATCTCGTCGATAAAGAGAATCACCTGGCCGCTTGAGTCGGTGACTTCTTTTAAGACTGCCTTGAGCCGTTCTTCAAACTCGCCGCGATACTTGGCTCCAGCAATCAATGCCCCCATATCTAGGGCTACCAGCTTGCGATCGCGCAGCGATTCAGGCACATCGCCTTTGACAATCCGCTGGGCGAGTCCTTCGGCGATCGCCGTTTTACCGACACCCGGTTCACCGATGAGCACCGGATTGTTTTTGGTGCGGCGCGAGAGAATTTGCACCGTGCGGCGAATTTCATCGTCGCGGCCAATTACCGGATCTAACTTGCCTTGGCGGGCAAGCTGGGTCAGGTCGCGGCCATATTTTTCTAATGATTCGTACTTACCTTCAGGATTTTGGTCGGTCACCTTTTGATTGCCTCGAATCTGAGTGATGGCATCTCGTAGCCGATTTTCGGTGATGCCAAACTCTTGAAAAAGACTTTTACCAAAGCGATCGTCTTTGAGATAGCCCAGAATCAGGTGTTCAATTGAAATAAAGTCGTCGCTATATTCTTTGCGGTAATTTTCTGCTCGATCGAGTAAGGAATCAAGCGATCGCCCTAAGTAGACAGAAGCCCCACTACCTGATACCTTGGGCTGCTTTTTGATAAAAGCGTCGGTGCGATCGCGCAGTTGCGGTACAGCCACTTCTAGCTTATGCAAAATACTGGCTGCTAAGCCGTCTTGCTCTAGCAGAGCGGCCATTAAATGTTCGCTCTCAATTTGTTGGTGTCCAGACTGCTTAGCAATATCTGGGGTGCGGGCGATCGCCGCCCAGGCTTTTTCAGTAAACTGATTGGGGTTGGTTGGTTGCATGGGCACTCTCCCCGGCTAACAATTACGTGTCGTCAACACAATATGTCTGCATTGTAGGCAGGCTGAGGCGATCGCAGGGATCGGTGTTTACGATTTTTCTCAGGGGGGTTGCCGTCTAAGGGGAGTTCTGGCGTCAAAAGTAAAGAGAAACTTTTGAGGTGCTAGCCCTCTGCCTCGCTGTTAACGCCGTTGAGAAGCGATAGCCTAGAACAGAGTTATTTTGATAGCGGGAAGGCGCAAAAGTCTGTGAATCAAGCTGAGGCGTTACGGGGGCTGCTCAAAGCAGTCGCCCAAGGTGAAGTTAGCCCGGAAGGGGCCTTTACCCAACTTAAAAATTTAGATTTTGAACCCATTGCTGACTTTGCCAAAGTCGATCATCATCGAGCCATTCGGACGGGCTTTCCTGAGGTGGTTTGGGGCCCAGGGAAAACGGTAGATCAGATAGTGCAGATTATGGAGCGGCTGCGGCTGCGCAATTCGGTGGTCATGGCCACTCGGATTACCCCAGAAGTTTACGCTCAACTCCGCATTGCCCTGCCAACGCTGATTTACGACGAAATGGCTTGCATTTGTGCCCTGGTGCCCGATCCGGTGGTGCCCCAATATCCAGGGACAATTGCCATTTTGACGGCTGGCACCGCCGATCTACCCGTGGCTCAAGAAGCGGCTGTGACGGCTGAGTTGTCGGGCTTTCGGGTGCGGCGGCTGTGGGATGTGGGCGTAGCCGGTATTCATCGGTTGCTCAGTCATCGCCAGGTGATTGACGAAGCTGAGGTGCTGATTGTCGTAGCGGGCATGGAGGGGGCTTTACCCAGCGTCGTGGCTGGGCTAGCCAACTGTCCGGTGATTGCGGTGCCGACCAGCGTGGGGTATGGGGCTAGCTTTAACGGTCTAGCAGCCTTGCTGACAATGCTCAATTCTTGTGCCGCTGGCATTGGCGTTGTCAATATTGACAATGGCTTTGGCGCAGCTATCTTGGCCGGACAAATTTTGCGGACAGCGGCTAAACTCAAAAACGCTGGCTAGGGTTAGGGCATGGTAGTAGATTATGACCTGGTGATAGTGGGGGGGACGCTAGAAGCCCGTCAAGCCGCGATCGCTGCTGCCGCTCAAGGGGCACGAGTCGCCCTGGTTGAACCGGAGGTCGATCGGGTAGCGCGATCGCTGCAAGCGACCTATTTGAGCCAGGTAGAGGTTTGGCAGCAATGGCACCATCGCCTACCAACGGCTAATTGGCAAAGCTGGCAACAGTGGACAGCTAGCGTTAGTCAACAGCAAGCAGCGTTGCGATCGCCGCAGAGCCTGTTAGCCCAAGGAATTGATTATATTGAATCACCGGGGCAGTTTTGTCAGCTACCGCAGTTGGCGTTTGCCGTCAATCGCCGCTTACTTACCGCCAGCGCCTATTTGATCGCCACGGGCTTTTTTACCCCCCTGCCGCCGCTGCCAGGATTGCCCCCGCAGATCTACACCCCCGAAACGCTGGCTCAACTCCCCGAACAACCCCAGCGGCTAGCTGTTTTAGGTGCAACGCCTGCCGCTTGGGCGATCGCTCAATTATTTGCCTGTTTAGGAACGCAGGTGACTTTGCTGCTAGATGACACCTGGCTAAAACAGCCAGATCTAACGCTAAGTCACTGGCTGATTGCCCAGCTAGAGGCCGAGGGCGTTGAGATTGCCGCTTTGGCTGCCGTGAAACAGTTCACCGCCAGCGAAACGACTGATCAAATCTGCCTAGGGCAAAGCGAAGTGAGCGTTGATCAACTGATTGTGGCTTCAGCCCCCAGCCTGTGCAGCTTTGACCTAGGCTTGGAAAAAATTGCGGTGAAACAAGATGGCTTTGGGCCAATCACAGACGACCACTTGCAAACCCTGCATCACCGCATATTTGTTTTAGGCAGTGTATTAGGACGGCAGGGCATCCGGGCGATCGCGCCGACAGAAATAGCTTTGACGATTAAAAATGCGTTGCTGTTACCGCGCTTTAGCCTGACTCGTCGAGCTGTGCCGTGGTCGATTATGACAGCGCCCGCCGTCGCCAGCGTTGGGATTACGCCTGAACAAGCAAAAGCCTGGTATGGCAAAGATGCTTGGTTTTTTAAGCAGCCGCTTTATCAGGTCGCTCAAGCCCAGCTATTGAACCAGACAAGGGGCTTTTGTCGGCTGATTGTGCATCGCAACGGTGAAATTTTGGCCGGACAAATCGTATCGGCGCAAGCGAACGAGCTGATTCAGCCCATCGCGCAGGCGATCGCAGAGCAGCAGAGTATTCGGGCAATTGCGCGATCGCCTTACCTGCCTCAAAGTCTATCTGCCATCCTGGTGCAAACGGCTCAGCAGTGGCAAACGCGCCACCACTCAGTCGGCTTTTGGCGACGAGACTGGCTAGAAAACTGGTTTAATTGGCGGCGATCGCGCTAAAGAGGCGCTAGGCTCAAGCCGCTCAAACAATGAGCCAAAACCACCCAGCGACTAGGCATTGCCTGCAAAGCAAACAATAGAGCCGTAGAGCCAGACAGCGGCTCTAGAAAAGGCAAAAGGCTGAGGGCAGAAGGCAGAAAAAAGCTTTTCTGTCAGCGGCTTTCAGCCTTTTAAGGGTCTCACTGTCCTATAGGGACTGCTCAGACAGATGAGCTGTTTGAGCAGCCGCTACCGATGAAATGAAACAACCCGGTCTAACTGGCGAGTTCCTTCACCTTTTTCATGATGCCGCTGGGGTCAATGCCTTGGTGAGGATACTGCTCCCACAGCCCTCCACAGCCTTCTTCGTGGGTTCCTATATGGGCAAACTTAGGCGTATAGCCCCGCTCTAGCAGCCAAGAGCCAAAGCGCATACCCAAACCCGTACGACGATTAAAAGCTTCTGTGACCAAGACAAAGGGCGCTTTGCCTACTTTTGCCATCATGTCTTCATCGACGACATTGAGCGTTGGCTTGTTAATTAGCCCCACCTCAATGCCTTCTTGCTTCAGCCGCTCGACTGCGTCTAAAGCGCGATATAGAGAATCGCCAAAGGTGACAATATAGCCCGCTGACCCTTCTCGAATCACCTCATCTTTACCAGGGGTAAAGGTATAGTTGCCCGCAAACATTTCATTGCCGTCGGCATCTAAGATCATCGGCACCTTAGACCGGGTCGAGAAGATAAAGCGCAGCCCCGGATCGCCAAAGACTTTTTTAACGCAGGCTCTCATCTGATTGGCGTCGGCTGGAAAATAAAGCCGCGTCTCATGGCCATCATCTAGACCATTATCGGCAAACATGTTGTTGATGCCGAAGTGGCAGGTGTTGTCGGCCATGTCATCAATTCCAGCGTGGGAGAAGTGACAAAGCAGATTAGCAAAGTTGAGCCGCGCCATTGTGATTTCAGAGATTGACATCTCTAAAAAGGCGCTAAAGGTGGCATAAACCCCTTGCTTGCCTTTCTCCATGCCAAAGCCTGCCGCCGCCGACAGGTTGCCCCGCTCCATGATGCCACCGCTGACAAAAATTTCAGGGTAGGCCTTGCGTATTTGGGTCAAGCCGCAAGAGCCTTCGAGGTCGTTGTCTACCACCAGCACGCTATCTTTGCGATCGCGCTCACTCATTCCCCCCAGCACCTCTACCATGGCTTCGCCAAAAACGTTGCGGTTAGAGCCAACCTTGTCGGAAGACCCCAAAAAGGTGTAGCCATGCTTGGGCTTTTCGATACTTTTGAGCATCTCAACCGCCGCATTTTGGCCGCGAGATTCCAGGTAGCGAATGGCCGCATCTACTGGGATAACATCATGGCCGTGGGTGGTGCCTTCAATACCTTCAATGCCAACACTCATGGCTCGCTTATTGACAAGGGCAACCGGGCCAGGGGTGCTAATTGCTTCACAAATTCGGGCGTACAGACCGTCTAAGTCTTCGCCATCACCTTCTAGCACCTTCAGACCGTGCCCTTCTAAGGTTTGGCGCACACTAAAGCCAGGTAAATACTCGGAGGGATGGCCTGCAATGGTCACGTCATTGTCGTCAATAATTAGCTTGACGTTGAGGTGCTGAGCCACTGCTAAACGAGCCGCCTCGGCATCATTACCTTCTTGCTGAGAACCATCTGATCCTAAGCAAAAAGTTGTTTTGCCCGGATTAGCCAGTGCTACCCCATTAACAAAAGGCCAGATATGACCCAGACGACCCCCGCTAAACTTAACCCCAGGTGTTAGCCCCAACTCAGGGTGCCCCGGCAGCTTTTGATGGGCTTCGCGGTAGTGCATCAGTTGTTCAGCCGGGAGATCACCTGCTAAAGCTGACAGCAAATACTGAGTGGCTACGCGGTGTCCAGCTTCGTCAAAAAAGACGGGCACAAATTTGTCAGGGTTGCCGCGAAAGAGGGCATCGAGAATCATTACTTCGGGCACCGTATCGTAAGGGCCACCCGTATGACCGCCAACCCCTCTAGCCGCACCGGTTGCAGTAAAAAAGACGATGGCGTCCCGGCAAAGCTGAATGTTGGATTTGAGCGCTTGGCGCTGTTCGTCCGTCAGGGTAGATACGGCAGGATCTAGCGAAATATATTGGTAAGCACCTAAATCAATGGGAAAGGTAGCTTGAGCAACAGTCATAACTTTTTTCTTCTTGCGGCAGGGTTAACGGTCAAGCGTGAATTTAATCAGTTCACACCACAGTCCAGTTAAGGCTTTTGATTTATCTTCGATGATGATGGGTATCAGCGTCTACCAAGATAAAGTTAAAGCGGAAGCGTCCCCTTGGGCAACCGCCCTAAGGGTGAAGTTGGGTCTACAGATAGAGGCTCAATAGAACAAATCCCCCCATTCTGGCAGTATGCAACGCGACAAGGTCACTGGAAATGAGCTGGCCGTTTGAGCAGATTCGGGCCTGGTTATCAAAAAAGCGGGCTGATGTTATTGAGCAAGATGACCTTGGGCCTTTACCCGCTGCGATCGCTCATCAGATCGACCAAAAGCTGCAAGCTTCCGGGATTCATCCTACCTATCGGCACCATTTACTCACGGTTCTAGACCAGCATTTGGCGGCGTGGCAAGCGGACAACCCGACGGCCAACAGTCTGGCAATTTTGCACAGCCCGGTGGAAGCGCTGACGCCCATCTTGCAGCACACGTTGCAACATTGGCCAGCGGCAGCCAACTACAGGCTACATTTTTTGCCGCTAGAGGTGCGCCCCAACCAAACCGACGATATTAGCCAACTACTAGAAACAGCGCGATCGCAGATTTTGACTGAACTTTCGCTGCAACCGTCTAGCGATCGCCCTAGCATTGTCATTATTCCGCGGCTAGATGTTTACTTTTTGCGCTGTATTGGGGGATGGCAGGCAATAGAGCAACTGCGGGATATGGTGACAGCCGATCTATCTCGGTTTTGGCTTATTGGCTGCAACGGCTGGGCCTGGACTTATTTTGATATTGTTTGTCAAATTGAAGCTTACCTAGAGCAAACCACTCAGCTCCCTGAACTAGACGGTGAGCAGATACAAAATTGGTTACAACCTTTGCTCAAAAGCTTAGATGGCCCCATTCACCATGCAACCAAGCGAACGCAATCGACCGAATCAAGTTCCCCAGCCGAAAAAGCAGCGGCGCTCTACGCTGATTTAGCCAACATTTCCCACGGCATTAGCAGCGTTGCCGTACAGCTCTGGTGGCGCTCTTTAGGCTATGAGCTAAACACCCCTGAACAAGACGAGGCTACCTCGCCCGCCCCCCCTGCCGAGGCCGATATAGCCAAGCTTTTTCAAGTTGGGCACTTGAAGCAGCAGCGCCCTAGCTATCCAGAGATGCCTAATTTATCAGCCATTGAAGACTATTTGATTTATTCGGTGCTGCTACACGGCAGTGTCACCGTGGCGCAATTGGCGATTAGTTTGGGTGAGCTAGAAGGGCAGGTACGAGCCCAGGTGCAAAAACTCTTGCGGCAGGGCATTTTACGCAACCAAGACGGCATGATTACCGTAGCGCCTGCCTACTATCCCAAACTGCACGACCGACTGCGGCAAAACAACTTTGTCATTGGAGGCGATCGCTAAGCATGCATTTACTCAAAGCTGTAGCTAGCGTCGATCTGCTGTTACAAAGCAACACACCTAGCGATTTCGCCAAGCGCTGGCTGGCTGAAATTAACTTTTCTACCGTACTGTCGGCTTTGACTGCCCTGGCGATCGCCTATGGCGTGCTGTTTGCCATTGATACCCTCACCGATTGGGTTTCAGAGCGGGTACCCCGACGGTTTCGGCTATTGACGAAGCAAGGCTTACCGTTTGTGCGGGCGCTGGTACTGCTAGCCGCCATTGTCTATGTTTCCAATTTGTTTTTAAACCTGTCGGCTCGTAACCTGTTTGCCCTAACGGGGACGCTGGCTGTTGCCCTAGGGTTTGCCTTTAAAGACTATGTCAGCTCCATTATTGCTGGCGTTGTTGGCCTCTACGAAGCACCTTACCGAGTGGGCGATCGCGTTCGCATTGGTGACACCTACGGCGAAATTATGGACTATGGCTTGCGCCGCATCCAAATCCGCACCCCCAGCGATAGCTTGGTCAGCGTTCCCCACAGCAAAATTTGGACTGAACCGATCATCAATGCCAATAGTGGCGAACTCGAAGCCCAGGTCGTCACTAATTTTTATTTTTCTCACGCGGTCAACGTCGCCCAAACCCGACGCATTTTGTACCAAACCGCCTACAGCAGCAAATATACCCGCTTAGATTTGCCAGTAGTGGTCATTGTGCAAGAGCAACCCTGGGGTACTCAGTTCAAGCTCAAAGCCTATCCCATGGATGCTCGCGACGAGTTTTTATACCAAACTGACTTAATCCAGCGGGCTAAACAATATTTTGCTGATCACGCTTTTGAATACCCGCAGCTTTCGGGCTATTTAGAAGGGCTAGAAGGGGGGGCGGCGGTGGGCGAGTAGGCTCAAAGCTGTCGGCTGCAGGCAAAATGAAAGGTTTTCTCGCAGCGGCTTTCGCCAGTTTGGGTCGTTCAATTTTAGTGGCGATCGCGCTATTTCAAACCTCACCCCAACCGGGCTGCAACCGCTTCTTTAGCGGGCTATAGAACTTGAAATAGGCAACTGATCCCGCTTGTCGCAACAAGGCTTTTGTTTGAGAATCGGCTCCCATGCAGCGTTGGCAAAGCGGATTTTTCACCTGCAGGCGATCGAAATTTTGCCGTAGCTGGCAAGCCGGAGCGCTGGCCAAAATTTCACTCAGCGGTGTCTGCTGTACGTTTCCCAGCGGGATTTGACCTTCAAAGTCTTTGCAGCAGGGGACAACCGTACCATCGTACAAAATTCCGGCCTGTTGACTGGCACCGTTGCAATAGCCAAATTGAGCCGTGACCACGCGATCGCTTTCGACATTTCCCCAGCTATCTAGCGGAAACACTTCTAAAGCCAGCTTCGGACTTAACTCAATGATCTGCCAGCGACCTGGTTTATAACGGCTGATCCGCTGCTGTAGGGTTGTTGCTTTGGGAGCGGCGGCATACCCTGCTAGCAGACGCTTAGCCCAGTTATACAGCTCTTGCTGCATCTGCGTTTTACCCGCAATCACCGAAAGCGGTTTGTGCGGCACTAAAAAGGGATGGGGCGTTGTGTCTAGAAACTTTAGATGCACCCGCGTAGGGGAGTCAGCCGCCAGGTGAGCCTGAACATAGCGAGTGATCCCGTCGAAGTATTGCTCTGGCTTGAGTTTAGGCGGTGCCCCCCGAATCGTAAAAGTTTGAGGGTCTGGGGTTTGTAGCGAAATAGTCAGCTTAGGCAGGCCAGAGGCCACTAGGCGCTCAATGTGGTCAGGTCGCAGGTGAAAGGTGCTGCCATTGGTTGTCAGGTGCAGCGCCAACCCCCGTTCAACCGCTCGCTGGATGGCCATAAAAATAAACGGATAAATCAGCGGCTCTCCCATCAGATGAAAAGTCACAATACGGGCCAGTTGGCGATCGCTAATTTCATCGATCAGGCGTTCTAACAAAGAAAAATCCATGTGACCGCGCGATCGCTGCATGATAGCGTCTGGACAAAATTCGCACTTAAAATTACAAACATTGGTGACTTCGAGATGGAGTCGATCTAACCGATGCATAAGTGTTGATCCGCAATGAGTTGCCCTACTTTATCAACTGGCTTTCGGCTGAAAATGAGCGGTAGCTGAAAAGACACCCCTGTTTTTGTGAACAAAGTAGTCTGAATCAGTCAAAAGGTTATTTTCAGATGCCGTAAACTTGACTAGTCTCTGTAGAGACGGGCGACTTTCTCATTCCTAGCCCTGCATGGAGTTTTCTGCTGCAACTGCCCTTTCTGAGCTAGCCGAGCTTGAACTGCGGCTGCGGTTGCTGCTGCCTGCCGATCTCTATGCTGTCGCCTGGGTGGATCCTAGCCCAGCCACGCTGATGCAAATTTTTGAACATTTGCGCACGTTGCAGCATCTACTCACCAACTACGTGCCCAGAGAGGTCTGCGATCGCCTGCCGCGTCCCGGCCATCCTCAATACCGCTGGCAGACAGGTAGCCTGCTCTTTACAGATCTTGCTGGGTTCACCCGGTTGCTAGAGGCTAGCGCCACCCAGGGCAGAGCCGGGGCAGAAACCCTTTTAACCCTGCTCAACCGTTACTTTGCTCAAATGATTGAAATTATCAGCAAGTCTGGTGGCAATCTGCTGGAATTTACAGGCGATGCCCTGCTGGTACAGTTTACGGGCGACGGTCAGCGCAACGAAGTAGAGCAAGCTGTCCACGCGGGGCTAAGAATGCAGCGAGCCATGCAGGATTTTGCCACGTTAAAAACTCCTCAAGGTTGCTTATCTCTCAAGATGCGGGTGGGGGTGCATGCGGGTAGCTTTGTCACTGCCGATATTGGCACGCCAATGCGGATGGGCCATGTGCTGCTGGGTCGAGCGGTACAAATTGCCAAGCAGGCTGAAGGCGAGGGAGAAGTCGGCTGCGTGTCGCTGACGCAAGCAACCAGCGATCGCATTCGTCAGCAGTTTCGCTTACGGGCGGGTCACCCCGGTCATGTCTTTGTCGTAGACGATTTAACGACGGCAGGGCTAGGAGAATACGACATTACGCTCAATCGGCGGCGAGCCGCTACGCCCATCTTGTTTGACCGCAGCCTGAGCGGATTGATTGCTGAAGTGCAGGCAGCGGTACAGATGATTGAGCCACTCGCTAGCTATTTACCGCGATCGGTGCTGCAATTACTGGTAGACAATGCCGCTCAGCGCAACATTCCGCCCGCTTTCCCTACGATTGCTGTGGCTTTTGTCAACCTGATGGGGTTGCCAGAGTCAGTCGATGACGCCCGCCCAGAAGAAATTGGCAACATTGTTCACTGTTTCTCGCAAGCCTTTGCCCTGATGAACGGAGCCGTTGAGCGCCGCGGCGGCATTTTGCAAAAGGTCACTTACCACTCGGTCGGATCAGAAATTTTAATTCACTTCGGCGTCCTCAACCCTGACGAAGGCGATGCTCAGCGGGCATTTGAAGCCATTTTAGCCATTCGCCATTTAATTAACCAAATTCCACCGCCGCAAGTTCAAGGAGAAACTATCCAGCTCTCCTGTCGGATGGGCATGACTTACGGCCCTGTTTTTGCGGCTGAAATTGGTGCCCCTAGAGGTCGCCGCGAGTTCAACGTGCTAGGCGATACCGTCAATACCGCTGCCCGCTTAATGAGTCGAGCCAAGCGCAATCAAATTCTAGTGAGTGAAGCCCTATACCAACAAATTGGCGATCGCTATGAAGCTCACTTACTCGGCAAGCTACTGCTCAAAGGAAAAACGCAGCCGCAACCCGTCTATAGCTTCGACTAAACCCGGCCTAAAAACTCAGCGGTAAACCATCTTGAAAGGCCAGCAGTTCTCCCGGCTGCAGCGGTGTCCAAACTTCATTGTCTGTCAAAGGTGCCGTGGTAATGACAGCGACGCGATCGCTGGGCGTTGTTAGCTCTTGAAAATCAACCGTCAGATCGGCGTCAATCAAATGAGCCGCCGCAAAGGGAGCCTGCCGCACCAAGTAGCACAGCTTAGTTGAGCAATGAGCAAAAAAGTGTTCGCCATCCGAAAGCAAGTAATTAAAGCTACCTTTAGCCGCGATCGCCTGTGTAACTGTCCGCAAACCTTGGTAAAGCTGGGCGATGGGTGGCTTTGCCGCCGGAAACTGCTGCCGTAGCGTATTGAGAATCAAGCAAAAAGCTCGCTCGCTATCGGTTTGGCCTACTGGTCGATAAAATCCAGCCGTCTCCGGATAAAAGTCAGGCAGATCGCCATTGTGAGCAAAGATCCAGTAGCGACCCCATAACTCCCGCCGAAACGGGTGGCAGTTTTCTAACGCCACCTGCCCAAAGGTTGCCTTGCGAATATGAGCCACCACATGCGTAGACTTGATCGGATAGCACCGCACCAGCTCTGCCACCGGAGACGCACAAGAAGGCTTTTCGTCAACAAACATACGGCAGCCTGCCCCTTCAAAAAAGGCAATGCCCCAACCATCTTGATGCTCGTCAGTTTTGCCACCCCTAGCGGCAAACCCTTCAAACGAAAAACAAATATCGGTAGGAACGTTACAGTTCATACCTAGTAGCTGGCACATAGCCGTTGGCTGCCCTTGTCTGAGTGACCTCGTTCACCGATTGTATCGACAGCCAGCCCCCCTAGGCGCGTATGATGAACAAACTGAGGGCAAATCTCATCCCAGCGATCCATTCACGCTAGTTTTCACTTTAGGCAATACTTGAAAGAGATCCTGCCGCCTCTCCTCATCAAGCTGTGTCTATTCCAGAAAAGGAAGTTTACAACGACAACCTATTTGATCGCGCTTTTATCTGGCTCTTTAGCGCCAAAATGGCCAAGGCGCTGGGTCAAGGAACTTCGCTGCAGGGCTATGACGGCTTTGTAGACCTCTCTCAAAAAATCATGCAGGGTCGCAATGCTCAAGAGCAGCAAGAAACGGTTGCAGTCGTGCTGCAATCTCTGGTACCTAGCCCCGTATTGTGGCTGATTCGCCGTTTATTTTCACCCACGCAATGGGTGTGTGAACTCAACGCCTGGTTTGCCACTCTTTTGTTTGAATGGTTAGTGGGGCCGTGTGAAGTCAAAGCAGTTGAGGTTAAAGACCCTCAAGGCAACCCCCGTCAGCAAAATAGCGGCGTGCAAATTAAAAAATGCCGCTATCTAGAGCAAAGTCGCTGTGTCGGCATGTGCATCAACATGTGCAAGCTGCCGACTCAAGACTTTTTCACCCAAAAGTTTGGTATTCCCCTCACCATGACGCCCAACTTTGAAGACTTCAGTTGTGAAATGATTTTCGGCCAACCGCCGCCGCCACTGGAAACCGAAGCCGCTTATCAGCAACCCTGTCTAGCTACCCAGTGTACGGTTGCCAGCCCTGCTGCCCCCACCTGTCCCCGAGTCAGAGCCTGAGTGTACTTCAGAGAGCGGGTGACAAACCGACTCCCTCTTAATACAAACGCTATATTTATGTTGAACGCTCCCAGAATGCGGGCATCTTAAGCCTAACCCCCAAGCCTGAGAGGTGACGCTATGGAACCACGCCGACCTCAGAATTTAGCTGAACTCAAAGCAGTTGAAAACGATCCGGTCGTTGTTGCCGATCATCAGGGATTTATCATCTACGTCAATCCGCAGTTTGAAGCTGTCTTGGGCTGGTCTGCTGCCGAAATTGTGGGGCAGCTTCTGACGACCATTTTGCCAAGTAGCTTTCAAGATTCTCATAATCTCTCTTTTTCGCGTTTTCAGGCGTTAGAAAAGGCGAACGTGCTCAATCATCCTTTGCGCCTGAAAACAGTCACCAAAGCAGGCAATGAGATTGTCACCGAACACTACATCATCGCCGAAAAGCTAGAAGGACTTTGGCATTTCGGAGCCATGCTCCGTCCGCTATAAACTGTTTAATCTATTGCTGAATGCCGCTTTCCATGACTGCCGACCTTACTGCCTTAGTCAGTCAGCTACGTACCACTCTCGGCAAGATGGAAGTGGCCTTAGATGCAGTCACCGATGCCATCGTTTGGACAAATGCCAGTGGTCAAGTGCAGTGGTGCAACGCTGTATTTGAAGACCTCGTCGGGCAGCGTCAGCTTTTCATTTTGGGACAACCGCTCATAGAGCTTTTACCCCTGGCGCAGCAAGATCAGCCACTTGCGCCTGCTCAGCATCCGGGGCAAATCGCCTTAGCTCAGTCATCTAAGGGATCAGACTGCTATCAGCTTCTAGCCACTCAGAGCCTGCTAGAAATTTCTTGGGCTTCTATTCAGTTTGGTGCTGATGAAGAAGTTAGTGCTGTTTTAGCCATACGAGATGTTACCGAGCAAAAACAAGCCGAAACCGATTTAAAGCAGCACCGGGTTCAACTAGAAGCCATCGTGGCAGAGCGAACCGCCGCGCTTCTAAAGAGCCAGGAAACTTATTTAAACCTCTTTCAACACTCAAATGACGGCATTTTGCTGCATGACTTAGAAGGCCATATTTTAGATGCCAATCAAAAGGCGATCGCCCTGTTTGGCTATCCTTACCAGACGTTGTTAACCATTCCGATTAGCCAACTGCATCCAGCCGCAGAACTGGAAAAATGCCGTCATGCTTTTCAGCAAGTGACCGAGAAGCAGCACTACTGCTTTGAAACTTATTTTCAGCGGCAGTCAGGCACTCCCTTTCCGGCTGAAGTCTCTGCCAGCCTGTTTAACGTCTCTGGTCAGGCTGTTATTCAAGGCATTATTCGAGATATTACTGAACGTAAACAGGCTGAACTGGCGCTTAAGCAAGCTGAAGAGAAATATCGCAGCATTTTTGAAAATGCGATCGGCGGTATCTTTCAAACGACGCCTGAAGGTCGTTATCTCAGCGCTAACCCAGCGCTAGCGGCGATGTATGGCTATTGCTCGCCAGCGGAGCTAATCGAGCAACTGACGGACGTTGGCCAGCAGCTCTATGTCGATCCGGGTAGACGGGCGGTTTTCATCCAGCTTATTCAGCAACAGGGTGCCATCTCAGACTTTGAATCTCAGGTTTATCGCCAAGATGGCAGTGTTATCTGGATTTCGGAGAGTGCTCGCCCCATTTTGGGCGATGACGGTACGTTGCTTTATTACGAAGGGACAGTAGCCGACATCACTGCACACAAGCAGGCAGCAGCGGCGCTCAAGCAACAGCGCCATAAAGAACGTTTAGTCGCCGAGATTACGCTACGCATTCGTGAATCATTAGATTTACAAGAAATTCTCAACACCACCGTTACTGAAGTTCGCAATTTTCTCCAAACCGACCGGGTCTTGATCTATCGCTTCAATGAAGACTGGAGCGGTCAAATCGTGGTGGAATCGGTCAGCGATGGCTGGACTTCAATTCTTGATATGCCGATACACGATCCCTGCTTTGGGGCTAGGTACGCTCAGATGTACAAGGCCGGACGGGTGGGATTGCTGGAAGATTCGCATAGTGCTGAGATTAAGCCTTGCTATGCGGAACTGCTACACCAATTACAAATTGTTGGCAACTTAACCGTGCCGATCTTGCAGGGGGAAAAGCTTTGGGGTTTGCTGTTTGCGCACCACTGCCAAGGGCCTCGGCAGTGGCAAGCAATTGAAGTGGACTTATTGCAGCAGCTCGCAACGCAGGTTGGCATTGCTGTGCAGCAGTCAGAGCTGTATCTGCAAATGCAGTTTGAGTTAGCTGAGCGCAAGCGGATTGAACAGGCGTTGATTGCCAGCGAAGCCGCCATTCATAAGCTTTATGAAGTGACCGCTTGCCCCAATTTGGACTTTGAACAAGCGCTGCAGGCGCTTTTACAGTTTGGTTGTGAGCAATTTGGTCTAGATTTAGGGGTGCTATCTCACATTCAAGGCGATCGCTACGAAGTGATCGCCGCTCGCCTGCCCAATCAAATTCTGCTACAAGGCATCACGTGTGATTTAGCCCAGACCTACTGCTACGAAACCATTCAAGCGTCAACCCCTCTAAGTATTCCTGCTGCCAGCAAATCACAGTGGGCCGATCATCCCTGTTATCAAAAGCTGAAGCTAGAAGCGTATCTAGGCTGTCCGGTGATGGTGGCTGGCAGTCTCTACGGTACCCTGAGTTTTTCGAGCCAGACGGTTCATCCTACAGACTTTAAAGCCTTTGAAAAAGAGCTTATTCGCCTCATGGCGCAGTGGATAGGTCGAGAAATTGAGCGTCATGACATTGCGGCTGCTTTGGCGTTAGCGCGTGATGAAGCCCTAGCAGCGACCCGCGCCAAAAGCGAATTTTTAGCCACAATGAGTCATGAAATTCGCACACCCATGAATGCGGTCATCGGCATGACGGGTTTGCTTTTAGACACAGCTTTAACCTCCGAACAAAAAGACTTTGTGCAAACCATTCGCAACGGTGGCGATGCTTTGCTCAGCGTTATTAACGATATTTTAGATTTCTCGAAAATTGAATCTGGCAAGCTAGATCTAGAGAAACAGCCTTTTGACCTGCGTGCTTGCATTGAAGAAGCGTTTGATTTACTGGCGACCAAAGCAGCCGAAAAGCGTTTAGAGCTGGCGTATCAAATTGATCCATCCGTCCCTCGCTGCATAATGGGAGATGTGACACGGCTGCGGCAGATTTTGGTAAATTTGCTCAGCAACGCCGTCAAATTTACGCCTGCTGGCGAAATCGTTATTTCGGTCGTGGCCTACCCCGCTGTGGCTAATGAAAGTGGCCAGCGGCGATCGCCGTTTGAAATTTGCTTTGCGGTTAGAGATACCGGAGTAGGCATCCCTAGCGATCGCATGGATCGCCTCTTCAAGCCCTTTAGCCAGATCGATTCCTCCACCACCCGGCGCTATGGAGGAACCGGATTAGGACTGGTGATCTGCAAGCAGTTGGCAGAAATGATGAACGGTGAAATGCGGATCGAAAGCCAGCTAGGGGTGGGCACAACGGTCTATTTCACCATTTTGGCCGAGGCTGTTGCGATTGAATCGGTTGCAGAAAGAGAAATTAGAAAAGATTGTTTAGTGGGCAAACGGCTACTGATTGTTGATGATAACGAAACGAATCGACAAATTTTAGCCAGACAAGTTGCCGACTGGGGCCTCACCACACAGGTCGCCCATTCTGGAGCTGAAGCGCTGCACTGCCTGGACAATGGAGCAGGGTTTGACCTGGCTATTCTCGATATGCAAATGCCTGAAATCAACGGCTTAACCCTTGCCGAAATGATTCACCAACGCCCTGAAACTCAGACTTTACCGCTGGTGATGCTGACTTCTATCGGTCGATTTGAGGTGGATCAAGCCGCCATCGATCGGCATTTTGCCTTTTTCCTCAACAAACCGATTAAGCAGTCACAATTGCTGGATACTTTGGTGACGCTATTTAGCGGCGATCGCGTCTCGTTGAATCCTGCTCCCCCGCTAGAGCCAGCAATCGACCACCATTTAGCCGAACGGCTGCCTCTGCGAATTTTGCTAGTGGAAGATAACGGCATCAACCAAAAGCTGGCTACTCAGCTATTGGCGCGTATGGGCTACCGCGCCGATACCGCAGGCAACGGCTTAGAAGCGTTAGAAGCGCTGCGGCGACAAACCTATGATGTTGTGCTTATGGATGTACACATGCCGGAAATGGATGGGTTGAGCGCTACCCAGGCTATCTGCCAAGAATGGCCTGTTGGCAAACGACCCTGTATCATCGCTATGACGGCTAACGCCATGCAGGGCGATCGCGAGATGTGCCTCGACGCTGGCATGAACGATTATGTGAGTAAGCCTATTCGCATTGACGAACTGGTGCGGGCACTCAGCCAGTGCAAAGTTGCACCCGCTAAAGCCCTACCCACCGCCAAATCCGATGAGTTACCTGCTCAAGCTGGCTCTGGGGTAGCCGCTGCCGCCACCCAGCCACCGCCAACTGCCGCTGATGCTCTGCCGTCAACGCCTGCAGCCGCTCAATGGCTAATAGCGCAGCCAGCATCTGCCACCGCTGAAACCCCCAGTCCTATTGATGCAGCAACCCTACAGGCCGCTTTAAGCGTTGTGGGCGATCGCGCTGATGAACTGCTGGTCAACCTCATTGACCTTTTTCTCAAAGAGACGCCTCAGCTAATAGACAAACTCACAACAGCGATCGCCCAACAAGACGCCGCTACCCTGCAATACGCCGCACATACCTTAAAGTCTAGCAGCGCAACTTTGGGTGCCTTGCAGCTAGCGCACCACTGCGAAGCCTTAGAAAAGCTAGGTAGAACAGAGCAATTACCAGCCGCATCTGCGCCGCTGGCCAATCTCCAACTCGAATATGAGCGGGTTTGTCAGGCGCTACGTTCACAGCCCGACTTTTTGGCCGCAGCCGTTCGAGCAGTTTAGCGATCGGCTTCTAAATCTTCAATTACCCGCTGTAGATACCAGGCTTCCGACTTATGAGGATATCGCTGGCGGACAAGGGTTAGCAGGCGTTCGGCTATTTCCCACGTCCCGCCAACCAGTTGACTCAACTGACTCCGCAGTTCACTTAAGCTTGGCGGTGAATTTTCTGTAGAGCGCTGTTCTGAGGGCAGCTTTTGCTGCAAACGCTGCACCTGTACCAGCGCCTGTTGGTAAGGCGACCAATCTCCCTGGTTAAACCACAAGTTTGCCGCTTGCTGATAGTCTTCGACTGCGCCACTGATATCGGCAAACGCTTCCCGCGCACTAGCCCGTTGCCAGTAGATCGCGGCGGCATCGGCTTTGATCTGTAGCGCTTGGCTGTAGCACTGAATGGCTTGCCGATAGTCTTGCAACTGCTGGTAGGCGTTGCCGCACTGAAGGTAGAGATCTACCCATTGCGGACTTAGCTCTTGTAATTGTTTAAAGTCTGCGATCGCGCCTCTTGCATCTCCTAAAGCAAGCCGTACGAGCGCCCGCTGGTATTGAATCTCCCGGTCTTGAGGAGCCAGTCGCATCGCCTGAGCCAGATCTTGTAAGGCTGCTTGAGCATTTTTGAGCTTGGCCCAAACCATTCCCCGTAAGCAATAAGCCTGCGCGTCTTGCGGATCGGTCTGCAACAGCCAGTTTAGATCGGCCAGCGCGCTGCTGTAGTGTTGCTGATCGATTTTTTGGCTGATCTGACGCCGATAGGTTTGGGCATCTATTAAAGCGGTCGTTGCCAGAGAGGGGGTTTGCAGTTGTTCTAGGGCTTGCAGGCAGCGTTGAGCGCTGGTTTTGTCTTTTTGCTGAATATAACCTTGAGCCGCTTGTTTATAGGCGGCGATCGCGGCTGATAGATTACCTACTTTGCGATAGGCCGTGGCCAAGAGATTGTAAGCGGCAGGTAGAGAAGCTGACAGCGTCAAAGCCTGTTCGGCATCTGCCAGACAACCCGCAGTGTCTCCTGTGGTTAGTCGAGCCAAGCCTCTGCCTAAAAAAGCGGCTGCGGTCGGTTGCCGCTGCAAAGCTTGGGTATAGTCAGCCATTGCCCCGGCATAATCACCCTGACCAAAGCGGGCTTTAGCTCGATGAGCATAGGCTTCAGCCCAGTCTGGCTGTGCTCTTAAGACTCGGTTGAAAGCCTGAATTGCGCCTAGGCGATCGCCGGAGCGCAGCTTTTCTAACCCCTGCTGATAGTCTGCGTTGTCCATATCCAATCTTGCCATTCATGCTCAGTGTAGCTTGAATGACTTAAGCCGCTAGCGATCGCTGTCTCACCGGGCTGCGGCTAAGAGCGCCGCTGCTGCCAGTAGCGACGAAAACTGCGCTGCCAGATATAAAACGGACTCAGCAAGCTGTAGACGTACAACGTCATTTCACAGGCCGCAACCACATCGGTTTTGATCGCCCCTCGATACTTCATCAGATGGCGTAATAGCTTGCGCACATCATTGCTCAGGTAGGCAAAAAACCACACGGGTCGTTGCCAGGTTGGGCAGCTCAGCATACGCGTATGGTAGCGGCTCAGACCAATGCCCCGGCACAGGCGAATTAAATAGTCACGCTGGAGCCGACTACCGGGAATGCGGTGATAAAGCCGCATATGGGGGTTATACCAAACTTCCCAGCCCGCCCGCTGAATATACAAAACAGCTTCTAAGTCTTCGCCTGCTTCGCGGTTTTCGATCCGCCCTGCCAAGACCTGTTCAGTGGGAACATGATCAAGCCAAGCCTGCCGTCTAACGACCATGCCCGCGCCAGGGGGCAAGACTTTCTTTTGGGGATCGTAGCGTTTGGGTTCGTGGCCGCGATCGGTAATGGCTAAAAAGCCCGAAATCCGCTCAAAGTTTTCAGGCGGGGCAATTTCAAAGTCGCCGTAGATGCGGCTACCATAAACCCCAGCTTCTGGATGTTCTTGCCCAAAGCGGTAAGCGGCCATCACCCAGGTCATGGTGGGCAAATTGTCGTCATCGAGAAAGCCGACGACCGGGCTGCGGGCTAGCTGGATCGCTTTGTGACGGGCAAACCCGGCTCCCTGACGCCCTTCAAAGGCGTACTGCAACGTTGAGTGACTCGGCCACTTAGCCTGAAAGTCTTTCACAACCTGAGCAGTGGCATCGCTGCTGTTGTTGTCAACGACAATCACTTCCCAGCTAATGGCCTGAGTATTGAGTTGCCAGCATAAGCTTTCTAAAACGTCTGGCAGTCGCCGCTCACCGTTGTAGGTACAGATCGCAACTGTAAAATCTAGCTGCACTTGCTTAGGAAAAAGACGACCTAAAATTTCTCGCGTTTTAGAACGAGTCTGTGCTGATGCAGCATCAGCCATGAGCTTTTGAATAAACTGCTCAAGGGTGAGGCGATCAGCAGATAACTCTATAGAATCACTTTTTTCCTGATAAAACAGCAATTTCCTCATGAATATCTGCGCTGAAAACAACTAGCTGCGTTAGCCATCTCGCTGATCACTCCAAGCTTTCCCTTAGTTTTCCCGCTCTAGAATTGGGCTGCAACAGCGTCAACCGCTCCCCATCAGACTTCCGCAAAGCTACGGGAGTCTCAAGCCTGCTCAACGAAGCTCTAATAAAGCGATGCCTCAGTATTATGAGCATGGGGTTAGCCGTTGCCAAAGCAACCTGCACAGCGATCGCTTGTTTGTTAAAAAGTTGCTGTCGATCGCCGGAATTGAGAAAGCCATAGGGTTAGACCGTACTGGCTTTAACAAGAATTCATACACATTGGCACGGGGCCAAAGCCAGTTTGTATACTCTAGGAAAACTTCTCAGTCTACGACTTCGCTTGTAGCCAGCTTGTTGGATTTTCCTGAGCTTGCTAAGTGGCTAGCAATCTAGCCGCCCCCGACAGAGTGCTCTCCCCTCGACGATGCCAAAATTTTGAGTGCCCTCCCTAGCAGCCCTGAGTCTGCTAGTTCACTAGCCTTGAAGCTTGCTTATGAGCACCTATTCTTCTCCTCAAGCTGCTAAAAATTCGGCCAAAGGCGATCGCCCGAATACACTCAGTTTGTCCTCCAATCAGGCTGATGCCGCTCAGCAGTTTCAGTCTCGCTCGTTTACAGAACCTTCCGCCAGCGAGAGTACCCCGGTACCACCGCCGATGACGGACGTACAGACACAGTTGGCTCGCGCTCAAGTATCAGGGTTTGACGCTAGCCAGATTAGCCTATTTGCCAGTAAACCTACTTCTCTGCCCGCGCTAGCGCTTCAGCAACCGTCAAGCCCCCAGCCGCCCTCCTTGCAGCGCCAGCCGCCGTTGGCCAGCCCAGGCGATCGCCCCGCTTCAACTGCTAGCCAGCGTTCGCCAGTCAACCAGCCACAGCCGCCGCAGCCCCTGCCGTTACCGCCTACAGCGCCGCCTCAAGCTGAGCCTCAGCCCGATAACCTCCAGGCAAAAGTCGATCGAGCCAAGCAATCTGGTTTTCATCTCGGCAATGTCAGTGTGCTACCGCCGGATGGT
Organism: Almyronema sp.; assembly: GCF_052168255.1. NCBI lineage: Bacteria > Bacillati > Cyanobacteriota > Cyanophyceae > Nodosilineales > Nodosilineaceae > Almyronema > Almyronema sp. The sequence goes on from NZ_JBQLZL010000039.1 coordinate 113,999, forward strand.
TTACCGCCAGCCACCCCGGGGCAAGCGCTATCGGTTCGCGAATTAACCCCTGTGGCGTCCCCTTTGGCAGGACAGCCTTCACTCATTCAGCGAGATGAAGACGACACCTGGCAAGAAGCTCATCGACGCGCCTCAAACATCAAAGTCGCCTTGCTAGACGGCTGGACAGAAGACGAAGAAGAAGCCCTACGTCAAATCCGAGGACAGTCGGTTTTGATGCTCAAAGAAATTCGGGCACAGTACAAAGCGCTAACGGATGGCCATTCGCTAGAAGCCGACTTTAGAGAATACTGCAGCAGTGGCGAATACAAAGAAGCCCTCTCTTGGCTCCATGCGGCGCTTTCCTTAGAAGACCGCATTCGCACCAACATTGACGAAGGCTGGCTTTTTACCACCGAAAACGAAGCGGGTATTTTAGAGGTTTTGCGGCAGGCGAGCCGACCTGAGCTAACCCAGGCAGCCCAGTCTGCGTCCCTAAAGAAATTACTGCGCGAAGCCCTCAATGACGATGAATACTACGAAGCTCGTAAACTTCTAACGCCCAATGATTTATATGACCTGGTCGTAGAGCGCATCAGAAACGCCAATGGCTGGATCAACGACGACGAAGACGCAACCTACAACGTTCTTTTAGATCTAACGCCAGCCCAGCGAAAACAACTCTGGCTCAACCACGATCCACAAACCACGGGTTCTACTCTGTTTGGCTTTATGAGCGCCAGCGAACGCGCTTCTGTGAAGGTGATGTGCCTGGGCAGCGAGGCGATCGCGCTTAAAGAGCGGCTGGATGTTGCCACGACTGGTTTAGGAACCGATGACGAAGCGGTAAAGCTGGTAGTCGAGAAAACCAAAAGCGCCGCTCAGCAAGAGCAAGCCATTGCTCAAATGTTAAAAACGGGCAAAGATTCGCAAGGCCAGCCGCTCACACCAGAACAGCTAGCCAAACTGCAAGCCCAGCAAAACAGCCTGGGGGGAATTCAGCAAAATCTGCTGACGGCTGAGCGCGATCAATCCGGTGATTTAAAGTCAGAAACCTTTCTGGAGATGCTGCATGGGGACGTCAGTGAAGCAGAATTTCAGTCGTTTACTGCCCAAATTGGCGTTTCTCAGTATGAGCGAGCCAAGCAGCAAATTTTAGACGCCATTGGCTTCTTTAATGATGACGAAGCGGCCATTTATAAAGCTTTTGATCAGGTAATCGGCGCGATCGAGGTGCCTTTGGGAACAGAGGCCGCTCAGCTCACTGCCGACCAAAAAGCTCAGTTGCAGCAAAAGGCGAGTCGAGAACTACGACAAAAGCTGATGAGTGACCCGCAGGTGAAGGCAGCTTTAGCCCACCTCAACCGGGATGAAACAGCCATTGTTGATATCTACGCTTCAGCTAGCAGCTACGAGATTTCCTTAGAAAAGTTAAAGGTTGCCTATTACGGTTTAGACACCGATGAAGAGGAGATTTTCAAACTGGTTTGCCAAATGAGTGCGGCGGATCGGCAACGCCTGCAGCAAGAAAACCCTCCCATCTATCAACGGCTGTTAAGTCCGGTGAGTAGTTATCTCACCCGCCAAGAGCGCAGCATGCTGAAAACGGCGGTACAGACGGGTAAGATCCCGACCGATACGGCACTAGATTGGGCTTTTGGTGGCAACTGGGATGGCACCGAAGACGAAATGCTGGCGCAGACCTTCGCGGCGATGGACGAAACGGAGCGCTACCAATATCGCCTGGGGTATTACCTGTTTAAGGGTGGGAAGTCGTTTGCTCAGCAAGATACGGAGCAAAAAGCTGAGCAAGCGGCGCTTAAGAAATTTCAGCAGCTCTATCGCCGCCTGGATTCTGAGCTAGGAACCGATGACCTGCAAAAGGCGCTCGATCAGCTTTTGGGCACGCCGACGCTGCAAGAACTGAAGTCTGAGCAGGGTCGCTTGATGGCTGCCCAGATTATGCGTCACCGAGTTGGCGAAAAGGGAGATATTCGCGAAGCGGATGGGGTTTCCTCAGCCATTATGGATACTTTCTCCGAAACGGGAGAAGTGGCTGATCAGGCAGAAGTTCAGTTTGAAAGTGCTTATAAGCTAGCCATTGCTGACGGCAAGCTAACCGCAGAGGAGTTTGCGGCTCTTGCCGCCCTCGATGCCAACTTTGCTAGCAAATACGATGAGTATGTAGCTGCGGTAGATCAGGTGGTTAATGTGGCTTCTACTGTGGCCGCGATCGCAGTAGGTATTGTTGCGGTGATTCTCAGTGGTGGTTCAGGAGCGCCAGCCGTAGCCGCCTTGCTGGGTAAATTTGGCGTAGCCGCCACCACGGCTCAAAGTGTTGCTACCGCCGCTGCCTTAGCAGGAACAGCTAGTGCAACGGCTAAGGTAGGCGTTTCAGAGCTGGTAGGTGGTTCACACTACGATGCCGCTTCAACTGAGGGTCTGCAAGACGCTGTGGTGGGATTCACCGAAGGAGCAATGGCGGTTGTTTCGGCTGGGTTGGCTCACCGCTTTACCCATTTAGTGGGGTTGGGAAAAGCCGAATTAGCAGGCGAGATGACAGCCGGAATTTTGGCTTCTAGTGAAGCGGCTGTTAATCAAGCAGGTCGTACCTTTGCTAGGGCAGGGTTAGAAGGACTGATTGATGGTTGTCTGTCGGGAGCTGTGGGCGAACTGGTAATGACCGCTGCCGACCAAGCCGTTTGGAAAAAGTCGATTTGGGAGGTGGTGCTGAGCTTTGGTCAAGCCATTCTCAAAGGGGGGGGAATCGGTGCCGTAACCGGGATGGTCACCGGAGGCAGTTTAGAAGCCCTCACTACCTATGTTGGGGTGAAGCGGCTGCAGAGCTTTATGAAACAGCTTGATGCGGCTGGCATTAATGAAGAACGGCTGAGTAACCTCAGCATTGACGCGGTGAAAGGTTTAGGCAAAGCAGATGCGGCTTTAGCAGCTGGCAAGCTTGACGAAGCGGAAGCTGCCTTTAAGGCTTTAGAACGAACCTTAGAAGCTGATGAGCTAAACAAACTACGGACGCTGCTGCACAGCCACTACAGCGAGGTCGTGCAAGAGGCGGCGGTACAAGGGTTGAAGCAGGCGCTAGCAGGGCAGGGCGATGTAGCCGCCCAGGCTCGCAGCGCCATTGTCAGTATTGGTAGTTTTAAGCAACTGCGAGAGATGGCAAAACGCGGCGATTTTGGCGATCCAATCGCGGCTCAGCAGGCGTTACAAGCGGCTCGCATGCGGATCATTGACGAAGAAGTGCTTGGTAGCCTGATTGCACCACAGCTCAAAGCTAAATATCCGGGAATTACGGTTGAGTTTAAGAACTTAGGCACCCCTGGCTTTGGCAGCGATTGCGATATCACCATTCAGGTGACAGGGGGGCAAACCGTCAGTGATGACATTGCCGCTAGCGTTGAAGGGGTGCGAGATGCGTACAAAGAACTGCGTCGGCGCGGACTGGATCCAGACAAATCACTGGATGCTAATTTCTACACTGAACTGCACGAAGCAGCGGTGAAAGCCAGTCCGGCAGAAGCGGATCAAATTGTGCAAAATCAAAGCGTGGTCAGCTTGACCGAGATGCGCATGAATATGCCTGATGAGCAATGGCAGGCTTATAAGCAGGCACAGCTTGCATCTTTAGGGCAGGGCAAGCCAGCGCCAGGGCTACAGGGGCAGGTAGAAGCGCAGGCTCAAAAACGCCTCAAAGAGCAGCTAGAAGAAGCTGAAAAACTGGCTGAAAAACTAAAATCGGGCGATCGCGAGGCGGTTTTAGCCGATCGCCAAGAAGCCCTGCTCGAAGCCTTACAGGCAGGCGCTCCGGCTGCTGAAATTCGCCAGCGCATGGCCGAAATTAAATTGCTAGAACCCGATGCCTACGGTACCCGCGCCGCGGTAGAAGGCGTTGTCGATTATCAGCAGCGCTTGGCTCGTGGCACCGCTGCCGACTATATGACGCTAGGGCGTAATCTACCTGAAGATACGGCAGGGCGCTTTGCTGTCTTGGCTCAAGAAGCCTCAGCTAGCCTAGCAAAAATGTTTAGCCATGCGAAGCGATCGGGTGGCAATAGTCTTTCTGATGTGCGATCGCTGGCGAAGTATTTAGGTAGAGTCGATCAAACTTTCTACGAAGCCGGGTTAGATACGGGCAGTGACTTGATCAAGCTCAAAGACCTCTTGATGGCAGCCAAGCACGGCCACTCACCCGATAAAGAAACCTTGGCGGCTCTCCAAGCATGGGCCAAACAAACCAATCGAACTGGGCTAGATGCCCAAGCACTGCAAGACGCCTGGGTAAGAGAAGCCCAAGACCTAGCGCAGCAAATGGTTGTCAAAATGCGATCGGCTGAGCAAGCCGCTTATGTCATGCGTCCCGCTTCGGCTGCTAAGCCAGGGTCAACCAGTGCCGCTAGCAGCCCAGGCACGAGCGCAGGTGCCGTATCGCCTAAGCCGGGGGGTGGCCGAGCGGGCATTGACGAATATGGCTGGAGCCAAAGATTTGGGCATCAACTTGCTAAAGAAGAAATTTACCAGCAAGCAGAAGCCTTACGCCAAAAGCTGCTGGCTCAAAAAGACGTTGGCAAAGTGACGCGAGCCTTACAAGCATTTGGCATTCCTGCCGATACGCAGTTGATTGCGGCAGTAAAGCGCTATAACTTTGACAGCCCAGGATTGGCCTTTGTGCCAGACAACTACGATGCGTGGCGACGCTTAGCCACTGGCCAGGGTACGGTTGATGATGCCCGTTATCTTGTCCATGAAATGGCTGAGGTGAGAGAGCTACAGCGCATTCAACGAGAAACGGGTTTTGACTTTATGGGCACTGACTTGGACAAGCTGGCTCGAGAACCGCGTAGGCAATGGGCGGCAGATTTTGAGCGACACTACATGGCAGCTCACGCTAAAGCGCTAGAAACGGAATATGACTTTATTGCTCAGCAGGTGGCAGACCTCACCAATAACCGGGTGCGGATCTCAAGAACGGTGGCGGCGGCAGTCGATCCTAGCCGCGACGAAGCCCGCTTGTATATGCTCATTGAGGGGGTGCCTTTAGGCGAACATCCCAACTTTGGCCAATGGCAGCAGCGATCGCAAGAAGTTGTCGAAATTGGCCGAGGCGCGAAGGAAAGATTAGGGCTATACACCAATCCCACACTGGCGGACTTGATTGATGCGATTAAGCGCTCAAAGCTCTAAACAGAAAACGGCATGTTCATGGATGATGAGTTTAATCAGCTAGCAGCGAACTTGCAAAGCCAAGAGGTGACCCTACGCACCTCTGCTCTTAAAGATCTGGCGCAGTACCCCAGTGGCGATGCCAGAATTTTGCCCCTTTTAGAAACGCTGCTGCAAGACAAAACACCTTGCATAGTCATGCTTCCCTACCGCTTTGGCGAGGTTCGCTGGCTAGCGGCTCATGCGTTGGCGGCTGAGTATGCGGCTTTGGGTATCGCCAAAACAGTTCGCTTAGAAGGTGTGGTCAGACCGATTAATACGCAAGAATTTGCCACCCTAGAGCAAGCAGCCAATCTAAAGAGTACAGGCGGCGTGCAGGGCGTGCTAGCCACGTTTGCCAGGTTACAAGAGTTAGGAAGTTTGCCCACCTGTGTACTGGAAATTTGATGGGTTACAGCTAAAGGCAAAGGGCAGCGGCTTTCTGTCAGCTAGTTGAACTTGTGCTGAAGACAGTCTTCAGGCAACGGTCAGAATAATTTTGCCGACGGCGCGCTCCGTTTCGCTGTAGCGGTGGGCGGCTACGGTTTCAGCTAGGGGAAAAACGCGATCGCAAACAGGTTTAACCTGCTCTGTTTCAATTAGGCTTTGCAGGTAAGCCAGGTCAATGCCCCTGGGCTGAGCAATGACAAGCTTGCAGCTTTTACCGGGTAAAACGCTGGTGAGAGCCGCTTGAATCAGGGTTGGCGGGCTGGGCAAGGTGGTGATGTAGAGTCCGCCAGGGTTCAGGGCTGGTTTGCACTGGCGAAAAGTCTGCTGACCCACCGCATCAAAAATCAGGTCATATTTCTCGGTATGCTGGGTGAAATTTTCGGCTGTGTAGTCAATCATGCGATCGCAGTTGAGCGCTTCCATTAGCTCAAAATTGCGACGACTACAGACGCCCGTTACCGTTGCGCCAAAGGCTTTGGCAATTTGCACTGCAAAGCTACCAACTCCACCAGAAGCCCCATTAATCAAAACAGTCTGAGATCCTTTCAGGTTAGCCAAATCCCGCAGTGCTTGCAGCGCCGTGGTGGCCGCTAAGGGAACCGCCGCCGCTTGGGCATAGGTCAGGTTTCTCGGCTTAAAGCAGGCAACTGCTTCCGGCACGACAGCATATTCCGCATAGGCTCCCCCCGCTAGCGGATTAAGAAACGCATAGATTTCATCACCGGGCTTAAACAAAGTGACGCGATCGCCACAAGCCACCACTTCGCCTGCTAGGTCACTACCCAAAACCTTAGGAAAGCTACGACCAGACAGAAGCTTCAGCGTCCCCTGGCGAACTTTCCAGTCTACAGGATTGATGCTAGCAGCTTGGACTTTCACTTTTAGCGCGTTGGCTTTGAGGGTGGGTTCGGCCAACTCAAGGTATTCCAACACGTCGGCAGAACCATATTGATTAATTGCGATCGCTTTCATGCCCAGCAAATACCGCTGAATAGAGGCTCTTGTATTGTCTCCTTTAGCGGCTCCCTTGAGTGGCCTAATGACAAAAGCGATCGCCCCAATCGCACAAATTCAGCCCCAAGACGGATCTTTTCAACCCGTCTTTCTAACCAGCCAGCGATCGCGGCAATTTCAAAACCAGCCATTTCCCAACCAAAAACTTTAAGACAAATACTCTTTAAAGGAGAGCTACCTAAAACTTGCCCAATCCAGACCCCTGTTTTAGAGAAAACTGACTTTTGCGCTTTGCGCAAGCGCAACTTCAGAGGTACGGTAAAACGCCATTCATCAGGTAGCTAAAACCGAAATACCTGTTTTGATCCAGTGCTTACAATGAAAAGCGTAAGGCAGAGAAATAGAAAACACCTGAAGTAGTCAACAATTATCTTACAGGAGGAAAGTTTATGTCTCTTGTTCGTCTCAATCCTTGGCGCGAAATTGATACCCTTCAGCGTCGCATGAACCGGATGTTTGAAGATGCGCTATCTCCTGTTTCTTTTGATGACTTTGCTGGCTTTGCCAACGTTCCGGCTGCCGAGCTAAGCGAAACAGACGAAGCGGTTCACCTCAAACTTGAAATTCCCGGTATTGACGCTAAAGACCTCAATATCGAAGTTACTGCCGATACCGTTTCTATTAGCGGTGAACGCAAGTCTGAAGAAAAATCAGAAACAGATGGCGTTAAGCGAACTGAGTTTCGCTATGGTAAGTTTCAACGCGCTATCTCTTTGCCCAGCCGCATTCAAAATACTGAGGTCAAAGCTGATTACAAAGATGGCATTTTGCACTTGACGTTGCCTAAAGCTGAAGAAGAAAAAAACAAAATCGTTAAAGTTAATATTGGCGATGTCACCGCTTAGTTAACGAATCGATCAAAGCTGACTCAGCGCTAGTTAGCTAATATTTGGCCCGAACATCTATGTTCGGGCCTTTTTGCCAAGTTTCTACCGTCTTTCTAGCCGTTATCTAGCTATAGCCATCAGCGTTGAGACGCTTAAATTGCTCAAAGCCTTTCATAGAAAATCTTTCTTTCTGGCTTTAGCATTCTGGCTTTAGCGATAACTTGCAACCGTGAAATAGGCTATAGGGCTGTAGGCGTCAGTTGTAAAACGTATTGGCTACCAGGCGCTAACGATATAATCACGCGATCGCTGTCTTCGTCAGCAGAAAAGACATCAAACAAAAATTCGGCAAACTGTCCCATAATTACCAAGCCGTTTTCATTGCTACCGCCTAGAGAGTTGCCTAAGGTATAGAGCGAAGGGGGGAGCGGAGCAGAGCGAGGTTGTGCTTCAGGCGGTGGCACTACTTCAATGCGGCTCGGCGGGACGATAGCACTGGTCGCTTGTAAGGGGATGAGCTGACCATCCACCAAAATCGCCTCAGTCACAATTTGGACACCCGATTCGGAAGGAACCAGTCGCGCCGCAATTGGACAATCTGCAGCGATCGCCACATTCCCTTGATAAAGAATGGGCTGAGCCAGATAGAGCGTAATGGGTATAGCAGCCCCATCCGCAGCACTAAGGTCATATTCAGCCGTTTGTAGCACTTTGACCAGAATGGCTTCATATTCGGTGAGGACTGAGGCTAAAGCTGTCGGCTCGACCGCCGAGGGGGGCACAGTCGGTTCAGTTTGAGCCATTGCCGTTTGTGAAAGTAGCAAAGCGATCGCCGGGGCCAACCAGATAGATGCCTTCATGACCAACTTCTCCAGGATGATGGGGGGAATAACCGATAAGTCATCGATAAGCTAAAGATGACCTTTTTGGGATAGTTGCGTCGATACAGAAAACTCAGGAGCTACGCTCTAAGCGGTAAGGTTGTTAGCGGCAGAATTCAGGTTTATTCAGGTGGCTATTCAGGCGATCGCCCTGACTTTAGCCCTGATCTTGCAAAAATGCCTCAGTTGAGTTGACATGGGGAAACGGCGCTGACGGCACTGGTAGCCCCAAAGCCTGACACAAAGGCTCCCAGCCATCGCCTGTTTGCCATTCCACCAATCTGTCCCCCAAACCAGCCTGACGGACTTGCTGATTGTGCTGGTTAAAAGCAGCGATGCAGGCAGCTCGGTCAGTGGTCGCTAGGGTAAACCTGTTTTTTAACAATTCGCTCATCATCGCTCGCCACTCTCCTTCGGCCTCACGCATTTTAGGAAAAATGGTGGCGCTAGCACTGCGCCACCAAGCCTCAGCCGGTCTAACCGAAAGTACAATCAACGCCTCAGGATAAAAAGCGCTTAACTCTGGCCAAAAAGCACCCGTTGGCCAATCTACAGCCGCACTATAGCCTGCAAAGATAGCTGACCAGTCAATTGTTTCTCCTTGAGCAGCGGCGTGCCACAGCGGCAGATGTTCTGGATGAGAAAACAGTTCAACCATGTGATAGCAGGGTTCATCCAGCAAATGCTCTAGCGCCAGCTTGAGTGATTTTGTGCCTGTACGGCCTAGGCCAGCCCCGATAACTTTTAGCATCAACCGATTCCCCGCTAAAACAGGTTACTTTACTAATGGTCTAACGTTTTTGCTCAGGCACTGGCGATCATTTCTACCTGGCGATAGATCATCGGCTGGTTTCCGAGTTCTCACCCTTGGCTGTTCAGGCAGGGCGTTGTCGCCAGTATCGGCGCGGTAGCTGTCTGCCCGGTTTGAGCCATTTGGCGGCGAGGGGGATCGTGTGCTCAAAGCTACCGTCAAAACAACCCGTCATAATGAAGAACGAGTAGTTTCAGCGTCACCTCAGCAATGCATGATGACTGCTGGCAAGCAACTGCCTGAACTCAAGGATTCGCCGTCTTTAATTGCTCGTTCATGTATCTCAAAACGCTGCATCTCAAGCACTTTAGGAACTACGGCGATCAGCGAATTGAGTTTTGTGCGCCCAAAACTATTTTGGTGGGGGATAACGCTCAGGGTAAGTCTAATCTGTTAGAAGCCGTTGAGCTATTAGCCACGTTAAAGTCACATCGCACCAGCCGCGATCGCGATTTAATTCAAGATGGCAACGCCTTTGGTCAAATCTCCGCCACCCTAGAACGAGAGCTAGGGCTAGCAGAAATGGCCTTGATTTTGCGCAGCGGTAGCCGCCGCACCGCTATGCTGAATGGCGAAAAGCTGCGCCGACAAATGGATTTTCTCGGCCACCTGAATGCGGTGCAGTTTTCTAGCCTTGACCTCGATCTCGTCCGCAGTGGCCCCGGTGAGCGCCGCATCTGGATCGACACGCTCTTGATGCAGCTAGAGCCAATTTATGCTTACATTTTGCAGCAGTACACAACTGTTTTGAAGCAGCGTAATGCCCTGCTACGGCAATGGGGCGAAAAAGACAACAGCAGTGCAGCGGTCGATGCCACCCAATTGGCAATTTGGGATGCCCAGCTAGCCACCTTAGGCTCTAGGGTGATTCGACGGCGATCGCGAGTGCTCAAGCGTCTGACCCCTCTGGCTCAAAGTTGGCACACCGCCATCAGCGGTAGCACCGAAGACTTACAAATTCGCTATGCTCCCAGCGTGCCGCTAACCGAAGGTGAACCCGCCGCTGTTCAACAAGCTTTTTTAGACAAAATTCAGCAACGGGCGATCGCAGAGCAACACCAGCACACGACTTTAGTTGGCCCCCATCGCGACGACATCGAATTTACCATCAACCATACCCCCGCCCGCCAGTATGGTTCTCAAGGCCAGCAGCGCACCCTGGTACTCTCGCTTAAGCTAGCAGAGCTAAAGCTAATTGAATCGGTGGTTGGCGAACCGCCGCTCTTGCTGCTCGACGACGTTCTGGCCGAACTAGACCTCAACCGCCAAAATCAGCTACTTGAGGCCATTCAAGACCGCTTTCAAACCCTGATTACCACCACGCATCTCGGTTCTTTTGATGCCCAATGGCTCAACTCCTCTCAAATTTTGCAAGTCCAAGCTGGAACGCTGATCAATCCCTAGCGCTGCCGCCGCTGCGATCGCGAACTTTTACACGCTGTCTTTTGACAAAGTGACCTTGGCTACCTAAAGTAAAGCGGTCATCTGGCGCGCAAAAATTGTGGATTCTGTCAAAAAACTTAAGCAGAGAAAGTGGCTCTCCGTTGGCATTGAGGCTCACGGTCGGGTGGCGATTGGCATTTCGGCTCATGGTCTAGTTGCCATTGGCGTTTCAACCCATGGCATTATCTCAGTAGGGGTAATTTCAATGGGGGTTTTCTCCATTGGCCTGGTTTCGATGGGAATTACCACCTTGGGGCTGGTTTCAATGGGAGTTGCTAGCTTCGGCCAGCAAACCATGGGGCTTTTAAGACCGCATGTTCATCCTGTAGAAGCCCCTGCGCCAGAGAGGTCACCTGACGGTCACGGGGATCATTCGTTTTAGACGGTTACACAGCGTTTTGCCCATGGCTCCTCTTCCTTCCCGGCAGCCCAAGCGATTGTCTTTAGGCTCCCTTGAAACTGAAATTTTAGAAATTTTGTGGCAGCGGGGTCAGGCTACAGCCCGTGAAATTCACGAGCAGATTTTGGCTGATCCCGATCGCGAACTGGCCTGCGCCTCCGTTACTACGGTGCTCAACCGCTTGACTGAAAAAGGGTGGCTGGCAAGGCAGCGGCAACAACGTTCTTTTGTCTGGCAGCCGCTAATTTCTCAGCAAGAGGCCACTGCGCTACAGGCTCATCATCAGCTCAAAGCTTTTCTCGCAGTGGGCAATCCTGATATTGTTGCGGCCTTTGCGGATGAGCTAGATGCCACCAGCATCAACCAGCTAGAAGCCATTATGCAACGCCTCAAAACGGCTCGTCGCCATCGGGAGGGTCGCTAACATGCACTGTGTATTGTTGTTACTGGCGATCGCGCTGGCGTTGGTATTACGAGTCGGCTTGTCACAGCTAATGCCAATGGGCGATCGCGCTTGGAATGGACGCTGGCAGTTAACGCTGGCAAACTTTTTGCTACCGCCCTTAGCGATCGCCTTTACTGCGCTAGCCGTGTTGTACATGGGCAGTCACGGCCACATGCTAGGGGCACCTGTTGGCAAAGTGGGTTACGGGTTAGCGGCTGCCATTGTCGCCGTTACCGTTGGGCTGTTTGCTTATCTGGGTTGGCAAAGTGGGCGATCGCAGCAACAAGTGCGGCGCTTACCGCGGCTAACGCTACAAAAAAATCCGGTACGTCAGCTAGAAACAGCCGTGCCATTTGCGGCTCAAATTGGCCTCTGGCGTTCAGAACTGGTTGTCAGCCAAGGACTCTTAGATACGCTCAGCGCTGCCCAGCTAGAAGCCGTACTGGCGCATGAAGCCGCCCACCGCTACTACCACGACACGGTCTGCTTTTTCTGGCTGGGCGGGGTGCGGCGATTGACAACTTGGCTACCTCAGACAGAAGCGCTCTGGCAAGAGCTAATTTTTCTCCGCGAACTGCGAGCCGATCGCTGGGCAGCTAACCGCATAGATCCGCTGTTATTGGCTGAGTCGCTGGTGCAGGTGGCGCAAGCCGCAGTGGCTCCACCTGGCGATTGCTGGGCTTTGCTGACCGATCGCACCCAGGTTGAGCGGCTAGAAGAGCGGATTGACGCCCTGATGCGTGACTTGCCTCTAGAGGGTATGGCAGAAGGCCCTGCTCATTTTCCCTGGCTTTGGTTTTGCCGCTTGGCGATTGGCTTACCGCTGTTAACCATTCCTTTTCACACGTTTTAAGCGGCTGGGGGCTAACACAAGCGCGACACCTAGCCAAGCCCTAGCACCGTTTACGGCTCAGGCTGTTTCTTTAGCTGGGCTTTGAGTAAATCAATAAAGGTAAAAGCGGCAGGGGTGAGCATGGCATCGGCAAAAATGGTGACGCGGATGCTACGCCAGAGGGGCACGGGCAGACTACACACCTGCACCGTGGCCGGGATCGGTTCCGCTGCTAGGCGGGGGCTAATGGCTGCACCTAAGCCTTGAGCCACCATGTTAACAATCGTGGCATCTGATCGCACCTGATAGGTCGGCTGCAACTCAACCCCATACTGGGCACAGTGGGCATAAACCATGGCATCGCAAACATCCCCCACCGGAGCCATAATCAGCGGATGCTGCGTCAGCATCGACCAGTCGAGCGCTTTAACCCGTTCAAACTGCGGCGGCAGCAGCACCACAAACTCGTCTTGTAGCAATTCCCAATGCTCAAACACTGGCTCTGTGGGTAAGTAGGTTAGCCCAATGTCCGCCCGTCCCTGGCGCAAGTCGTCTTCTACCTGAGGGCTATCGTCGTGTTCGCTCAAACGAACGGCGATCGCTGGATACCGCCGACAAAATTCAGCAATCACCTCTGGCAACAAATGGGTGGCAGCGCTGCGAAAAGCAGAAATGCGGATTTGCCCACCCCGCAGACCTTTCGCCAAATTGGCCTGTTTGGTGATGTCCTCCATCAGGTAAGTAATCTGGCGGGAGCGGTTAACAATTTGCTCACCCACTGGGGTCAAATGGGCACCGTAGCGCCCTCGCGATACCAGCACAACCCCAAGTTCGGCTTCTAAAGTAGCGATCGCGTAGCTGATGGCGGATTGCGACAGGTCAAGCTGCAAAGCCGCTTCGCTAAAGCTGCCGCTGTCGGCTACCGCAATGAGCGCTTGCAGTTGAGAAAATTTTAGATTTTGCTGAAGATAGCCCATTGCGGCAGTGGTGGCTTGGCTTGCGCTCAAGCGTAGCGGTAAACCAACCCGTAATCTATCAAAGAACTTAATAGATGCGATGGAAGTCGCTGCTGGTTTAACGGTCGCCATTCTCCTAAGGTGGCTGAAACAGGAGGGATACCCGATGAAACCACCCCTAAGCCCAAGCGACTATCGGCGGCTAGAACTCATTGATCCCCCACGGGTTCAGCTCGATCCCTGGCGAATCAAGCTTTATAGCGGGCTAAAATACCTGGGCGCTGGGTGCCGCTCTCTCGTTAAGTGGCTGCAAAGCACCTGCTGGCGATCGCCTGATGTCGAAATCTGGCAGGTTCGCGATCGCGACGGTAGGATCTGGTGGCATGGCCACGATCCCGTTTCGGGTCGATCGATCCACGCCGTTACTGAAGCTGAAATTCGGTGCTGGTTAGAACAACGCTGGCATCTCTACCCTGGTTCATCCCGCCGGATTGATTAACGTTAGAGTAGACATAGATGCCCTTGGAGCCTGCCCCATGAAAAAGCTTTTGCTTCTCAGCCAGTGCAGCCTGCTCTTGTTGGTAGCCGCTGGGTCGCTGCCCGCTGCCGCCGAAGACGTCCCCAGACGCTTTCAAACCTGCCGCAGCAGCTTCGTTCAGCCCAACGTTGAGCATCCCGCTAGCGCCACCCCTACTCAAACGCCTCAACCTTTGATTCAGCGCAATTGCGTCAACCGGATTCATCGATTTCGTACGGGCACAGCGCTGTGTGGTCTAGACGAGTATGGTCAGCCAACGCTAGGTGAATTTAGACAGTTTGAAACCCGTCAGCAGGGTCGCACCATTCGCTCTCAGCCGCAGTTAGTGCGCTGTCTGTAGCGGCTTGCCGCAAAAACAAACTGCGAAAGACAGGCTGGCCTTTAGCCAGCGTCATTTGCTCTCGCTCGGTTTGAGCCAAAAAGGGGCTGGCCGCTAGCCAGCCCGTTGGCTGCTGCACAAAGGCAGGCTGTTCGGCAAAGCGCTCGGTCATCTCAGTCGCAACCGCCTCTACATCTGACTGCAGCACTACCTCTGCATTGGCGGGCATCAGTTCGGCTAAAGTTGCAATCAACGCTGGCTGCACAACCCGCCGCTTTTGATGCCGCTTTTTAAACCAGGGATCGGGAAACTGAATAGTGACTCGTTGTAAAGGCACTTGTGGCCAGTTGGCAAAGAGCGATCGCAGGGACTGATTGGCGTTGCAAAAAACAAAGTGCAGGTTTTGGATTTGCTGTTCATCCCGCCATTGCAGGGCTTGTTCTACCAGCGGTTGGCGAATTTCTAAGCCTAAAAAATTCCAATCCGGCTGCAGCTGAGCCATTTGCCGCAGAAAAAAGCCACGCCCACAGCCAATATCGAGATGTAGCGGCTGATCCAGGCGCGTAAAAATTTGCCCCCAGTCAGCAACCGTCTTGGGCGTTTGATATTTGTTACTAAGCGGATTGACATGCTGGCGCACTCGACGAACCACAGCCACGAAGCAAGCACCTCCTAAAATTTCAGGCTTATACTCTAGCGTAGCGGTCGGCGTCTACGCGCAGGTGTTGCAATAGCCATTGATTTTCTGGCGAGATGGCTTATTGTTTAACTAGGTTTATCGGTTAAATTCTTGACGATGGCCGCCGCTTCAATGGCAACCGCTTTGAACCGTCTCATTGCAGATCTTGAATGAACCGCTGGCTGCGCAAACAACTGCGACCCAAACTCATCTGGCTAACCCTGCTACTACTGGTGTGGCTGCTGTGCAGCGCCGAGGCGATCGCCGCTAGCCTGAGCGATCGGCTGGCGCAGTTCCCCAACTGGACGGATAAACCACCCGTTCAGGCCGCCATAGATGATTTAATCTACCCAGACTGGATGGTTGGCACCTGGCAAATGACCAGCACGCTGGTTGACTTGGTGGCTCCCCTCGCCCCTGAAATCGTTAGCCCTGGCTTTGAAAGCAACCGTCAATTTTTAGGCCAGCCAATTGTTTGCCAGGTGCGCTTTGTCAGGCAGTCGCCGCGATCGCGCAGTCGCTTTGTCCCCAGTGTGGTGCGGCCAATGGCTAACATCATTGCCGATCGGGCTTTCAACGGTTTGAATTTAGCTAAAGCCTATTTAGGCGAAACAGCCGTTAAGGCGGTCTACGTTGATCCCGATAACCCCAATCGGCAGGTAACGACGCTCAGCGGCGATCGCCAGTTAGTTTCAACCGTCAGCCAGCGTGCCACTGAACGACCCCGAAGCGATCGCTTTATCACTTCGGAAATTTTTCAGCAGATTTTTCGAGGTTCGCCGCGTCCCTATTTAAATGAGGTAGAAACGACCACGGCGTATACCCAGTTGCCAACCGAAGCCGGGGCGATCGCCGCTGACCAGGTGACTGCCATCTATCTGTCACCCCAAGATCCCGACTACTTTAAGGCGATTGATCGCCCCATTGCTCTATACCGCTATCGGCTTGAATTTCATCCGGTTTCTCAATAGCTCAATAGTTAGATGCAGATTGCTGCATCTCTACGAGGTGTCTCCATGCT
This sequence comes from Almyronema sp., assembly GCF_052168255.1. Classification (NCBI taxonomy): domain Bacteria; kingdom Bacillati; phylum Cyanobacteriota; class Cyanophyceae; order Nodosilineales; family Nodosilineaceae; genus Almyronema; species Almyronema sp. The sequence goes on from NZ_JBQLZL010000039.1 coordinate 129,811, forward strand.
GAACCCGATCAAACCCACGACCGATCCGGCCTACGATATCTTAGGTTCCGAGCGCCAGCCGCTCCAGGCCATCTTCTCACCCCAAACGGTTGCCGTCATTGGGGCGTCCGATCGTCCCCACAGCGTTGGCCGCACGCTGCTATGGAATCTTTTAAGTAACCCTTTCGGCGGCACAATTTTTCCGGTAAACCCTAAACGCAAAAGCGTTTTAGGCGTCAAAGCTTACCCAGACCTGCGCTCAGTACCAGAACCTATCGACCTCGCTGTTATCGCCACGCCTGCGGTGACGGTGCCCGAAGTCATTGCTGACTGTGTCGCCCTCGGCGTTAAAGGGGCGATTGTGATTTCAGCCGGATTTCGAGAAATCGGCCCAGCAGGTATGGCCTTAGAAGCCAAAATTCGCGAACAGATTCGGCATAGCCCCTTGAGGCTGATTGGCCCTAATTGTCTGGGCGTAATGAATCCCCGCAGTGGACTCAATGCCACCTTTGCCCACACAATGGCTCGTCCGGGAAATGTGGGCTTTATCAGCCAAAGTGGTGCCCTGTGTACTTCAGTGTTGGACTGGAGCTTGCCAGAAAATGTCGGCTTTAGTGCTTTTATTTCCATTGGGGCGATGCTGGATGTGGGCTGGGGCGATTTGATTTACTACCTAGGTGATGATCCCCACACCCAAAGCATCGTCATCTACATGGAGTCAATTGGCGATGCCCGCGCCTTTCTTTCCGCTGCGCGTGAGGTGGCTCTGACCAAGCCAATTATTTTGATCAAAGCAGGTCGAAGTGAGGCGGCAGCACAGGCTGCCGCTTCTCATACCGGGGCACTGGCGGGCAGCGATGCGGTCTTAGAAGCGGCTTTTCAGCGGTGTGGCGTACTGCGCGTTAGCCGTATTTCTGAGTTGTTTAACATGGCTGAGGTGCTGGCCAAGCGTCACTATCGCTTACAAGGCCCAAATCTCACCATCATTACCAATGCGGGAGGGCCAGGGGTACTGGCAACGGATGCTTTAGTCACCACAGGGGGGCATTTAGCCACGCTGGCAGACCAAACGGTGACGCAGCTCAACCAGGTTTTACCCCCTCACTGGAGCCACGGCAACCCCATTGATATTTTGGGCGACGCTGACCCCCAGCGCTATACGCAGGCGCTAGAGATTGCTGTACAAGATCCCAACAGCGATGGCCTGCTGGTGATCCTGACGCCTCAAGCCATGACCGATCCCACTCAAACGGCTGAACGGCTGAAGGCTACGGTTGATCAGCTACAAAATACGCCCAACCAAAACAAACCCATTTTGGCCAGTTGGATGGGGGGATCTTCGGTAGCAGCGGGCGAAGCCATGCTCAACCGCAGCCAAATTCCCACCTATCCCTATCCAGACTCGGCGGCGCGGCTGTTTAATCTGATGTGGCAGTATAGCTACAACCTGCAGGGCATCTACGAAACGCCGATTTTACGAGAAGATTGGGAGTCTGGGGGGCCAGATCGCGCGATCGCAGCAGATTTGCTGCAAACGGCTCAGCAAAAAGGCCGCAATCTGCTGACTGAGGCCGAGTCTAAACAGCTTTTAGCCGCTTACGGCATTCCCACCATTGAAACTCGCATAGCCCATAGCGAAGCTGAAGCGGTTGAGTTTGCTAACGCTATGGGCTACCCGGTTGTACTCAAACTGCATTCCGAAACCATTACCCACAAAACTGACGTGGGCGGGGTGCAGCTTAATCTCGGCCATCCTGATTCAGTTCGGCAGGCGTACCAAGCGATCGCTCGTAACGTTGGCGAAAACAGTCCCGATTTTTTGGGGGTGACGGTTCAGCCGATGATTTTCCGGGATGGCGGCTATGAGCTAACCATTGGCAGCAGTATTGATCCCCAATTTGGCCCAGTGCTGGTCTTTGGCACGGGAGGCCAACTGATTGAAGTCATTCGCGATCGCGCGATTGCCCTGCCGCCGCTCAACAGCACCCTGGCTCGACGGCTGATGGAGCAAACCAAGATTTATCAAGCCCTGCAAGGTGTACGCGGACGAGCGGCTGTGGATCTATCAGCGCTGGAGCAGCTTTTGGTGCGCTTTAGCCAGCTAATTGTAGAGCAGCGCTGCATTCGCGAAATCGATATTAACCCGCTGCTGGCCTTGCCGATGGATACGTCCGGCCCTTCTCTGCTTGCCCTAGATGCCCGCGTCATTCTCCACGACGCTAGCCTACCCGCCGCCGAACTGCCCAAGCTGGCTATTCGCCCCTACCCCATCCAGTACCGCCAGACCTGGCAGTCTCCTGAAGGCAATGCCATCGTCATTCGCCCCATTCGCCCGGAAGACGAACCGCTAATTGTGCAATTTCACCAAACCCTCTCGGAGCAAAGCGTTTATTTCCGCTATTTTCACTTGATGAAGCTGAGCCACCGTGTCGCCCACGATCGCCTCACGCGCATTTGTTTCATCGATTACGATCGGCAAATGGCGCTAGTTGCCGATTACAAAGATCCCGTCACGGGCGAACACGAAATTTGGGCAGTTGGTCGCCTCAGCAAGCTGCACGGCGTCAATGAAGCTGAATTTGCTCTGCTGGTTAGCGATCGCCATCAGCAGCAAGGATTAGGCACAGAGCTACTGCGGCGGCTGGTACAAATTGGGGACGACGAAGGACTCGATCGCATCACTGCCGAAATTTTGCCTGAAAACCGCGCCATGCAGCGAGTAGCCGAAAAGGTCGGCTTTACTGTGCAGCGCCGCCCCGACTGGGTCAAAGCCGAGATTCAGCTTTCTAAAACGTCGTAGCCTGTGATGAAATACGTAAACGAATATCGTCGGGCTGACACGGCTCAAGCCTATGCTGAGCGGGTCAAAGCCCTGATTAGCCGTCCCTGGACTTTGATGGAAATTTGCGGCGGCCAAACCCACAGCATCGTCAAATATGGCATTGATCAGCTCTTGCCCCCTGAAATTACCCTGATTCATGGGCCGGGGTGCCCCGTCTGCGTTACCTCCATTGAGCTAATCGATCAGGCGATCGCCTTGGCGCGTCTGCCAGAAGTGATTTTTTGCTCCTTTGGTGACATGCTGCGGGTTCCGGGTAGTCAGCAAGATCTCCTCAGCGTCAAAGCCGCTGGCGCTGATGTCCGTATCGTCTACTCACCGCTGGATTGCCTGCAACTGGCTCAAGCCAACCGCGATCGCCAGGTGGTCTTTTTTGCTGTTGGCTTTGAAACCACAGCACCCGCTACGGCAATGGCGGTTTATCAAGCAGCCCAGCAGGGGATTGAGAATTTTTCTATGCTGGTGTCTCATGTTTTGGTGCCCCCCGCGATGGCGGCGATCTTATCAGCGCCCCACTGTCAGGTACAGGGATTTTTAGCCGCAGGTCATGTCTGCACGGTGATGGGCTACACCGCTTACGAAGCGATCGCCCAAACCTATCAGGTACCGATTGTCGTGACGGGCTTTGAACCAGTTGACATCTTGCAGGGTGTCTACCTTTGCATAGCCCAACTAGAAGCCGGACAGGCAGCTTGCGAAAATCAATACGCCCGCTCAGTCCGGCGATCGGGCAATAAACCAGCCCAACAGCTGATGCAAACCGTATTTGAGGTGGTTGACCGCTGCTGGCGCGGGATGGGTACGATCGGCCAAAGTGGTTTGGCGTTGCGTTCTACCTATGCCCAGTTTGACGCCAGCCAACGCTTTGCCCCCCAGCTCAGCGCGATCGCGCCGCCCCTCGCAACTGAAACTGAGTGTATCAGCGGCCAAATTATGCAGGGTCACCAAAAGCCTTACGACTGCCCCGTTTTTGGTAGCCGCTGCACCCCCGAACATCCCCTCGGTGCCCCAATGGTATCGTCTGAAGGAGCCTGTGCCGCTTATTATCGTTATCGTCAGCGCCTTTCTCGCCCCTATGATGAATTTTCGCCTCACCTGCCCCATCCCGCTTGAACACTATCCCACGGTGCAACTGGCGCATGGCGGGGGTGGGCGGCTCATGCATCAACTCATCCACCAAATGTTTTTGGCTACGTTTGGCGCTGAGCGATCGCACGATGCCGCCGTTTTACCGATCCCCACTGCTAAAGCGGCTTTTACCACTGATTCCTACGTGGTGCAGCCGCTGTTTTTTCCGGGTGGCGATATTGGCTCACTGGCCGTTCACGGCACCGTCAACGATCTAGCCATGAGTGGGGCGCGTCCCCTCTACCTCAGTGCCGGATTCATTTTAGAAGAAGGGTTGCCGATGACGACCCTGTGGCAAGTGGTGCAGTCGATGCAGCAGGCAGCGCAGCAGGCAGGGGTCGCGATCGTTACTGGCGATACAAAGGTGGTCGATCGTGGTAAAGGCGATGGACTCTATATCAATACGGCTGGCGTTGGTCTAATTGAGCATGATCAAGACATTGCTGCCGACGCCCTTGAGCCAGGTGACGTAGTTTTGCTCAGTGGGGATATTGGTCGTCATGGCATTGCTATTATGGCTGTGCGCGAAGGTCTGGCGTTTGAAACGGCGATCGCCAGCGATTCTGCACCTGTTTCAGCCCCCATTCTAGATTTACTACAAGCCGACATTCCTCTGCACTGCCTGCGAGATCTTACACGCGGCGGGCTAGCCAGCGCCCTGAATGAAATTGCTAGTGAAGCCAAAATGGCGATCGCCATTGAAGAAACCGCCATTCCCGTGCGGGAAGACGTTCAGGGAGCCTGCGAAATTTTGGGTTTTGATCCGCTGTATGTGGCCAATGAAGGCCGCTTTATAGCCTTTGTGCCCGCCGCCGCCGCCGCCGCTGCCTTGGCGATTTTGCAAACTTATCATCCTCAAGCCTGCGCGATCGGACAAGTGACAGGCAAAAGTACGCGATCGCTAGGACGAGTAACCCTCAACAGCCAAATCGGTGCCGCCCGAATTTTAGACCTGCTCAGTGGCGAACAGCTTCCCCGCATTTGTTAGATATTGAAGGGTCTTAACGCTGGTGGCGACAGCGACCAATGGCTGCAAGCCTTTCGTTCCGCAGATGTCTCTACCAAAAAAGCCTCAATTGCCTTTGGAGGCAACCAAAAGCAAAACGGCCAAACCCATTTCCTTAGAAAGAGTTTTGGCCGTTTTACTCAAAAGCTGGTGACAAGACTCGAACTTGCGACCGGCTGATTACAAATCAGCT